>JAKAUH010001116.1 GCA_021818605.1 Planctomycetota bacterium | reverse complement strand
CTGGCCAAGCACATGAAGAGCCGCCCGATCAGCCCGTTTCGCCGGTATCAAGCTACGAAGCGGAGGAAAGCTGGGTAGTTACCAAAAAAACGAACCGTGTCTTACACCCTTCTGTCTTCCTGTCAATAGCGGACCTGTCCCGCTTTCTGTCTTCCCGCTTTCTGTCTGCTGGCGTCGCAACCGGAGGCGCACACGAACCGGCCAGGTGCTCGAGCTGACGGCGGAACGGGCTCGTGGACAATCCGGCACCCAGGACCAGGACCCGCGGCGAGGCCGCAGCAGCAGAGCCGGAACCGACCGGTCGCCGGTCCGAGACCCGTTGTGCGAAAGCTCACGCGAGCCGCCGGGCGGTTGCTCGTATCGTCGTTTGTCTCTACGATGAAGATCCACTCCGGCGGCAATGGGCCTGCGAGTCGCCCCGGCCCTGGAGAACGGCCGATCTCTCCCTCCCGCACGGAGCGGGGCCGGACCAGCCAGGGACCGAGCCGAGCCGGACTCCGCCGGCACCCTGCCCCCCGGATTTCCGGCCTCGGCGCCGATCAGGAGACGGCGCGTTTGAGCGAGGAGATCTCGTCCTTCAGCGATCCATCCATCCGGCGGGCCGGCCGTTCGCTGAATTTCTCTGGTGCGGCCGGATCGCGATTCGACTGGTCGGGCCAGTCAGCGTTTATAGTCTTTCATGAGGAGTTTCAATGAGGCGGGTGCGCGGCGATTTCACGGTGGAGGGCCGGATGGTGGCCATAGCGGCAATCGCGACCGGCGTCGGGGCCCTGTGCTCCGTCGCCGCGGTCGTGCTGCTGCGATTGATCGACCTGTTCACGAATTTGTTCTACCACGGAATGCTTTCGTTCGCGCACCGCATTCCGGCGGACGCGGGCCTTGGCGGCTGGTCGATCCTGATCCCGGCGGCCGGCGGCCTGATCATCGGGCTGATGGCCCGCTACGGCTCTGAGCGCATCCGAGGCCACGGCATCCCCGAGGCCATGGAGGCGATCCTGATCGGTAAGAGCCGGATGCAGCCCAAGGTCGCGGTGCTCAAGCCGCTCTCCTCGGCGATCTCGATCGGGTCGGGCGGACCCTTCGGCGCTGAGGGTCCCATCATCATGACCGGTGGATCGCTGGGCTCGCTGGTCGCCCAGGCCTTCCACCTGACGTCCGCCGAGCGCAAGACGCTGCTGGTCGCCGGGGCGGCCGGCGGGATGTCGGCGACCTTCGCCACGCCGATGGCCGCGGTCCTGCTGGCCGTCGAACTGCTCCTGTTCGAGTGGAAGCCGCGCAGCCTGATCCCCGTCGCGATCGCCTGCTTCGTCGCCAGCCTGCTTCGCCCCTTTTTGCTCGAGGCCGGCCCAATGTTCCCCGTCGTGGCGCATGCGGCATTACCAACCTCGGCCTTGCTCTCGGCGATTCTGCTGGGTCTGCTTGCGGGGGGGTTGGCGACGTTGCTGACCGCGGCCGTATACACCGCCGAGGACGCCTTTCACAGGCTACCAATCCACTGGATGTGGTGGCCGACGATCGGCGGCCTTGCCGTCGGGATCGGCGGTTGGATTCGCCCGCACGCCCTGGGCGTCGGCTACGATATCATCGGCGACCTGTTAAATGGCCGGTATGTCCCGACGGCCCTGGTGGGCTTGATCGTCGTCAAGGGGGTGATCTGGGCGACCTCGCTGGGCTCGGGGACGTCGGGGGGCGTGCTGGCGCCGCTTTTGATCCTCGGCGGCGCTCTGGGCGCCATGGCCTCGCCCTTCCTGCCCGGCGGCGACGCCGCCCTCTGGCCGCTGGTCGGCATGTCAGCGACGCTCGGCGGTACGATGCGGTCGCCACTGACCAGCACGATCTTCGCCCTCGAGCTGACCCACGACATGAACGCCCTGCCGGCGCTGTTGATCGCGTCGGTCATGGCGCACGCACTGACCGTTCTGGTGATGAAGCGGTCGATCCTGACCGAAAAGGTCGCGCGCCGAGGCTATCACATTACCCGCGAATACGCCATCGACCCGCTCGAACGGCTCAGCGTGGGCGAGGTGATGACGGCCGACGTGGTGACGGTCCCGGCCGCGATGCCGCTGGCGCAGGTGCTTCGTGAGTACTTCAGTACGCAGGGGCCACGCCGGCATACCGGCTATCCGGTCGTTGACAGGGACGGCCGATTCCTGGGCCTCATCACGCGCTCGAGTCTGCTCGATCATTGGCTCACCGGTCTGGGCAACACTTCCGACGGCATCGACCCGCTGGGTGCCAGTCCGATCCTCGCATATGACCTGATCGATTCGCCGCCGATCGTCGCCGTGCCGGACGAATCCTGCCGCGAGGCGGCCGAGCGGATGGCGGCCTCGGGCATCAAGCGCCTTCCGGTGGTGGCCCACGACGATCCCGGGCGATTGGTCGGCATCGTCGTCATCGGTGACCTGCTCAAGGCCCGCCAGCGGATCGTCGAGGAGGAGGGATTCCGCGAGCGGTTCTTCGGCAAGCCTCGACTCGCTGGCGGGGCCGCCGAGGCCTGATGCACCTGACCATGGGGGGCGCCTGCGGCGATACCGGCTCTCAACCGGCCCGCCCGCCGCGGGGATCCGCTCCGCGCGCAGACCCGAATCCCTGCGCCGATCCGGACCGTTCGAAATGCGGAGGTCCTTCCCAGAAAATGTGCCGGACCGGACCGAGCCGGATGAAGGGGATCGGTGCCCGGACAGTTGGTCTCTCGGATGTCTGGCGCGCGTTTCACTCAGTCAGAGGATGTGAAAGAATCGTCGAAAAGGGGCGGAGAGCAGAGAGCGAAGCAGCATAACAGCGCGCAGATTCTTCACTTGCAGTCATTCACTCTCTTTTATCTGTTCTTCGGAATCGATTTCTTCACAAGCTCTCAGCCGCCCGGCGACCCTCGAGCCGGCCCAACCGGGCCGCGGCTTGGCGGTCGCCCGGGCATTCGGCCAGCGCGGCGCGCCACTGCCGCGCCTCCTCGGCGGCGTCACCCCGCTCGGCGGCCAGCACGGCGAGGTTGCCCCGCGTCAGGAGCCGCTGACAGAAAGGACATGACAGAAAGGACAGGCACGCGGTCGCTCCGCCTGGCGAGCAACGTCTTTCGCCACGCGGGACGTCGGTTCCATGCCCACCCCGACCGGTTCCTCGAGCGGCTGGTGAAGACCTGGGCCGTCGCCGACCAGCAGCTATTCGACCGGCGCGAGGTCTTCGAGCTGTTCCTGGAAGACATCCGTCAGGCCTTCGCCAATCCCGAGGGCGCCGAGGGCCTAGCGCAGGAGCTGCGGCTCTACCGCACCTACGGCTTCCCGCTCGACCAGCTTCCCGCCTGCCGCCGTGTCATGCTCTGGCACGGGCTGACCGACAACATCGTCCCGCCGGCGATGGCCTGGAAGATGGTCCAGGCCATCCCCGACGCCGAGGCCCACATGCTCCCCGGCGGCCACTTCATGGCCATCGACGCCGCCAGGCTCATCGTCAACCGACTGGTCCAGCAGCTCAGGTCGTGAGAGCCGGGGACATGGCGAACCGGTGTCGTCAGCCGCCGGCTGGACCTCGGCGCGAACCAGCGCCGTCAGTCACCGGGTGGCTTCTCCAGGCGAACCGGCGACGTGAGTCGCCGGGTGAATGCTGCACCCACGCCGTCAGTCGCCAGGTCCGTCCGCCCCGCGGACCCCACGTCCGGCTCCCGATCACCCGGCGACTCACGTCGCCGGTTCGCCCGAGCCGCGACCGGCGCCCGAGTCAGGCGCACCCAGAGATCCCTCGGGGCCACAGAGGACAGGCATATTACCGCTGCCGGAATGCCCACGCAATCTCGCGACCACGGTAGCACAAGACAGCGAAAAGTGCCTGTGCTATTTGGAATTTCAAATCTTAATGCTATTCACACCAGATCCCAGACCAGGTTCGCCCGCGCTCCTGCCATCTTCTGGTGGATATTGGCCGCGAAATAGCAGGAGGAAAGGCCCAGGACGCCATTGACGACCCGGCCAATGATGAACTGGTCCCCGGCCGGGACGGTCTTCCGACCGCAGACGAAGGTCTTGTTCCCGTTCGACTGCACCAGCACCTCATCCATCGTACGGCTTGCTTGAATGGCCCGGTCGCGATAGGCCGGCTCGTAGGTCACAGTGAGATAATTGACCAGCCGCGGATGATCCGTGAGCGTGACCTGGCTCAGGAACAGGGGCACGTTCGCGATCGTGAGCAAGTTGTTGGGTCCGTAGAACAGGGGCTGCTGGGGTGCCAACGGCGGATGGCTGGAGGCGTGTTGCTGGACCTGGGCCCAGGTCAACTGGATCCCCAGCGTCTGCCACCACTCGGCTTGCTCGTTCGGATCCTCGCCCTCCACGTCCTCCTCCAGGATACCCAGGACGTGCTTGAGGAAGTGCCAGCGTATGTTCCGGTCGGGAGCCTGATGATCGCCGGGCCCCCACGCGGCGAAGCCCGGGAAACGGGCGTTGGGCGGATGCGCCCCGTGAAGGGTCCCGAGGTCCCTCAAGCTGGTCGGTGTGATGCCGGAGAATCGCTGGTCATCGCCGGGCCGGACCGCGTTGACGGCCGCGCTGATCTGCGCGATGGCCTTCAGGTTCCCCAGGATGCTCGCCCCATCCACGTTCGACATGTCCGCGAGATTCCTCAGGGCATTGGCCGCGGCGCGCGACCGCACGTAGTCGCGCAGGGCCGCTTGCTCCGCCGGCAGGAGGTTCGGCCAGTCCTGGCTCACTTGCAGGATCGTGGGATAATCCCCGACCCTCAGGGCCGTGAAGGCATTGACCGAGAGCTGCAGATGGACCAGCACCAATTCGACGACGTTGATCCGTTCCCGCGCCGCGATGGTGGTCCCGCCTAAGTTGATGAAATCCAGGATGCGCTTCGCCGCGTTGAACCTCGGCTGGGAAAAGACATCGGGAACGATCTGACCGGGCTCGATGCTCGAGATGCAGGCCCGCACGCGATCGGTTTGGCCGTTCACGGCCGTCACCATCGCGGGCTGGTAGTGATTCACCATGGCGTTCATGCGCGCGTCTTGCAAGTTAGGGATGTAGACGCCCAGCGATCGAAGCAGCATGTATGCCGAGGTGCTGCTGATCATGTCGCTCTCCTACAGACGCTCGGGGAAAACGGCGGGACCACGCATTGCATGACCGCGGATCTCGCGAGGACTTCGAGGAAGGCCTCAGAGGGAAGGCCACAGAGGAGGAAGGCCACAGAGGAGGAAGGCCACAGAGGACAGGCATATTACCGCCGGGAGGCCACAGGAGGCCACAGAGGACAGGCCACAGCAGATGACCAGAGGACAGGCAGATTACCGCCGTCGGGATCTCCATGCAATCTAGCACGGGCAACCGAAAAGTGCCTGTCCTTTTGGGATGAGCACGGGCAACCGAAAAGTGCCTGTCCTTTTGGGATGTGTCCTTTTGGGATGACCTTGGGATCCCATGACGTGACGGAAGGGTGCCTGTCCTTTTTGGGATCCTGCTTTTTGGGATCCCACGTGACGGAAGGGTGCCTGTCCTTTTTGGGATCCTTTGTCCTTTTTGGGATCCTTACGGCCACCCCAGCGCAACAAAACGCCGACAAATCAGCAAGAACAGTCCTCCTGTCAAGGTCGACTTTCCATCGCGCCAGTGCTGCACTGCGGTCGGCCCGCGGACCTCTACCCCTCTGCCACGAGGAGCGAGGGAAACGGTGAGGTAAGGAGGATCGGCGTCATTCGTTGCGGAGCGCCACGCCAGCGATGGCGAGAATGCCCCGATCGCATCTGTGCCGTGGGGCGCCGGCAGGGAGGCTCGATCGCCTGATCTGCTTGAGGTTCTGCCGTGCCGGCGTGTCCGTCGCGGCGAAGACCTGCGCAAACCGAGGACGGGCCTGAAGCATCAGCGAGTCGATTTCCCGCGTGGATGCGACGATTGACTTGCCCGCCGGCCGCTGGGTTCGTATCGACTTACAACGCACCGTTTTGCTCGCTCCGAGCGTTCGGCGTTCAGAGTTGACAACCCTCAAAATCAACCAATCGAGCCGCACCCTGTCACACGATTGCTCGCACGCCGTAATGTCTTCCGAGGCGGTCGCAAGGCAAGGGCTCGGAAGGCGCGACCGGCGCACCGGTCGGATCGGGATCCGATCTTGATGATTTTTCTCGGAACTTTCGCGCGAGCTGGGCGTCAGAGTTACAGTTTCCCGCGAACAGTGTCGAAGATGTGGACGTACTGTTCATGTCGCACCGGGGACCGACCCGGTTCGAGAGACACCGACCATTGAGGGAGTGCGACGGTTTCATGGATAGCAACACCAAGGACTTCGTCCACCTGCCGATCGACGCAGTCGACCACGGTGGTTTTTGACCCTCAGGGTCATTATGACGGCGAGCACTACGACCGGTACGCGACGTTCGCACAGGCTCGCGACGCGGCGCTGTCGAGCATCGAGATCATGCTCGACGAGGCGGATTACGACGGTGACGACCACCGTGATGAGCTCGAGCGGATGCAAGGGCTGCTCGAGGCGGCCGAGACGTTCGAGGACCTGGCGAGCCAGCCGTCGCATCGTCGGCTGCTCGATCGCCAGGCCGGGGTCCGCCCCGTCGCGGCGTGACTCGGCTCGCCCCGGGGTCGCGAGCCGTCCAGCAAACCCTTCACGAGATGAGCCCGATGGCCGACCGCGAAGGCCGGGCCGGCGGATCGATCCGGGAACCGGGTCTTCCGGTCGGGCGAGGCGGCCCGTATCCTGGACCCTGATCCCCGGCTCCGGGAGGCGAACCGCCGGCCGCGTCCGTTCTTTGGGCGCGCCGGCGAGACTCGTCGAGTCAGCCCCCGAGCGGCCGGGTCCAGGTCAGTGGGCCGGCGGATCGGCCGGGCAACGATCATGAGCAGCTTGCGGAGGACGCGGGGGATTCTTCCCCGACGGCCGGTGTCTCCCTTCACCCGCGCCGGATCTTCGGCCCGCATCGGATTGATCGCGCTGGCCCTGGCGCTCACGCTCGGGTTGGACCCGTTCGGACTGCGGCCGGAGGCCCACGCCCGTCAGCAGTCGTCGATTCGGCGCTTCGACGGAAGCCATTTCTACCTCGGACCGGACGTTCCCGACCGATACCAGGCCGTCCGCGATCGGCTTGCCACGCTCGAGCGCACGGCGACGCCCGATTATTACGTCGTCGTGCTCAGATCCTCCGGCGCACGATCTTCAACAGCGACGAAGGACTACGCCAATGTCCTCTTCGACACCTGGCGCACCCAGGCGGCCGCCGATCGTCGTCCGTTCGACGCGG
>JAKAUH010000827.1:30120-37743 GCA_021818605.1 Planctomycetota bacterium | reverse complement strand
GTCGGGACCGCCGGTTGGGCCGGGGCTCGACGCACTCCCCTCGATGGGCCCTGGGACACCGAGCCTGGGGCCTGTCGATCGATACGCGCCGTCGCTGCTGGACGGGCCGCCGCTGCCGGAGCCGATCGAGGTTCCGACGCCGCGCGAGGGCACTGGATTCGCGCCCGCGACGGGAAGCGCGGGCCGGGCGATGCCGGCGCGTCCGTCGGGACCTGGTGGGCGCGCTCCGGGCGAGGCGATTCCCCTGACGATCGAGCCGATGGACGGCGATCACCCGGCGCCCGGTCGTTCGTCTTCATCGGCCGCTCGCCCGGGGATGGGGACGAGTCGTTCGGGAGTCACGTCGTCGCGTGATCGGGCGACTCTCGACGACCTCGACCGGGCGCCTGAGCGGACCCGGTCGTCTCTGCTGCCGCGAGGCCGCGGGTTCTTCGGCCGGTTGTTCGCTCCGCCGGCGCCGCTGCCTCCCCCGCGCGAGCGCAACGAGGTTCGGAAGGAGAGCAAGGCCGACCGCGACGCACCGGCGGACCGCGACCCCGAGGCCGCTGCCCGACGCCGGATCGAACGGCAGATCCACGAGACTCTCGGCGAGAAACTCCGCTGGTACGAGGTCCGCATAACCGGGCGCAACGTGGTGATCGTCGCCCAGCCCAGCCGGTTCTGGCTCAGGCGCTCCGTCCGCAACACCCTCGAGAACCTCCCCGCGCTACAGGGCTATCGCTCGCGGATTGAGCTGCGCGACTGATCGCGAAAAAAATCGAAACCCGCGCGAACCTTTCATCGGGCTGGTGCGTCTCTCCTGTACCGAACGCGATGACGACGGCTGGCCGGGTCAGCCGGGACGATCGGGCAGGAGAAACGGACCGTGGACCGCAAGAATCAACAGCCATTGCGACTGATACCGGAGCCTGGGCAGCTTGATGGCCGCCCTGCGAGTCTCCGTCCGTCGCCGATTCCGCGCTGTTGACGCCCGGCCCGTCCTGATCCCTCTCGTGGATTCTCGAGGCCCGGCGTCGCGACGACCCGGGCCTCTTGCTTTTAAGGCACCGCGCCGCGCCGCGCTCGATCATCGTGCGTGCCGATCGTTCGACGACCGTCATTCGGAACCCCGGTCGACCTCGACCAGGGCGTGGGAAAGCCTGGCCAATCCGCAAGCTCGGGGAGCTTGAGATCGCCGGTTCGAATCCGGCCGCCCTGATTCTCTGACAGATGTCATTTGAATGATTGAGGAGATTTGACCGATGAGCAAGCGATATAAACGTGGGCCCTGCGTCGTGGGAGCGAGCAGCGGGGCCGTGGTGTAACGGCCGCACATCGGCCTTTTAAGCCGGGAGGTGGGGGTTCGAATCCCTCCGGCCCCATCGGGCGGCGTCTAGCTCAGCGGCAGAGCGCTCTCCTTATAAGAGAGTGACGAGGGGTTCGAGTCCCCCGGCGCCGACAGGCTGGCGGCCAGCGAACGGATGAGCGAATGAACGATCGAGCGATCACGACCGACCGACCCGTGGCTCAATGGTCGAGAGCGTCCGGCTGATAACCGGGAGACGAAGGTTCGAATCCTTCCGGGTCGATTGGATGATATGACGATGTTCTTGGATTGGTGATTGATGGTTCGGGACCAAAGCTCTAGTGGCAGAGCGCCTGGCTCTTAACCAGGTGGGTGAGGGTTCGAGCCCCTCTGGTCCCATGCGGCGGCTCGCCCGGGTGATTCCGGGCGCGGCGGTGGCACTGGTCGTCCAGCGGCGAGGACTCCGCACCCGTAATGCGGCGACGTGGGTTCGAGTCCCACCCGGTGCTTGATCTCGGCTTCTAGACGGTTCGGTTCGGTCGGGTCGAAGGAGAACAGTTTGCGAGGTGCCCATGATGTAGCGGAAGCCTACCGCCTTGCCATGGCGGATGTGCGGGTTCGACTCCCGCTGGGCACTTGCCTTGATATTTCGGGATGTGGGAAAGCCTGGGTAATCCGCCTGCTTCGGGAGCAGGAGATCGCCGGTTCGAATCCGGCCATCCCGACCCTGGTTTGAACGAGAATCGATGGGTTTGAGACCGGTGTGGCCTAACGGTAAGGCAGCGCCCTGTTAAGGCGACGATTGGAGGTTCGACTCCTCCCGCCGGTGCTTGCGGTGGCTCCGCCCGGACTGGCCTGGCGTCGCGGCGAGGAGAGCGAAATTCCGAGAGTGGAGTGCAATCCGGAAGGGCAAGCCGATGGGCGACGGCACCCGATTCGAGATCGGGCGAGCGACGAGCCTTGAGGGTTCGACTCCCTCTCCTTCCGCTGATACAGGTCATTCGATGGAATGAGATGCGAATCCGATGAGCGGGGTTGGTCTAGCGGCACGACTCCTGGCTTCCAACCAGGCAACCGGGGTTCGAATCCCCGATCCCGCAGTCGATGGACGAGGTGAGGTGAGCTCATGTGATGTCAGGAGTAAAGCGAGACTCGGGAATCGGCTAATTGGCAGGCTCCCTGACTTTGAATCAGGCGGTGGAGGTTCGAGTCCTCCTTCCCGAATGAAGGGATTGGATTGCGATCGAGGAGATTCCGGGGCAGTTGCTGCTGGTAGTGACGCCACGCTCTGAACGTGGAGGCCGCTGGTTCGATTCCAGCCCCCGGAACTGCGGTTTTGTTAACGCGTGATATGATGACCATGACCTGAAACGGAAGCCAACCGGCCGGATCAGGGGCCCGTTTTGAAAACGGGTGGCGGCCTCGGGCCGCTTGTGGGTTCGAGTCCCACGGCTTCCGCTGGCCGCACCCGGGTACGCCAACCGGCCGAGCGGCCCGACTTAAAATCGGGTGAATGTGGGTTCGAATCCCACCCCGGGTAGTCCGCCGAATCAACCGCGAACCAACGAATCAAGGAGCGTGTCTGGTTTCATGAGGCTCGGTAGGCAACTGGCAGACCACTCTCGTTCAGACCGAGAGATGCTGAGGGTTCGAATCCCTCCTGAGCCATCGCGAATGTTGATCTGGGCTGGGCGGGAGTTCCGATCCTGCCCGGCCGAACGCCCTCGCGGAGCAGCCCGGAGTGCTCGCCACCCTGTCAAGGTGGAGATCGTGGGTTCAAGTCCCATCGGGGGCGCTGGATTGGTTTTGGATTCGATGGGATCAGATCAAGCGAGGATCGGCACGGTACGCAAACCGGCAAAGCGGCCAGGCTCAAACCCTGGTGAGCTGTGGGTTCGACTCCCACTCGTGCCATGGTCGATTTCGGGTGGTGTTCCTCACGGCGGCCTGTAAAGCCGTTGCCAGAAAACGGTGAGGCGGATGGCGCGAGGTTCGACTCCTTCACCACTCATGGCAGGGAAAACCGAAGCACGACGGCCCCGTCGTCTACCGGCAAGGACACCACCCTCTCAAGGTGGAGAAGGGGGTTCGACTCCCCTCGGGGCTACTGGACTGGAACATCCTTGGACGAGGGACGTTTTCTCGCCCTCCCGGTTACCTGGCGTCATCCGTGGGTGCCTGTGTCAGACACTGCCGATCTTCTCGTAATCCCAGAACTGGATGATGTTGCCGCGTTGGTCGCGGCCGTTGTCGAACATGCCGGGCGCGGCGATCAGGGCCAGGGTGGAGCGATCGCGCGAAAAGGCCAGCCGGTGAATTGGCGGGCGGCCCGGCAGGTCCAGGAGGGTTCCGGATTGTCCCGAGGTGAGGTCGAGGAACCGGACCCGACCGTCGAGACCGGCAAAGAGGAATCGGGCGCGGTCGGGATCGCATTCGAGGTCGTAGATGTAGCCGCCCAGAAGGGGCGAGCCGTGCCTGGACTCGACGGCGGTCTCGGCAATGTCGAAGGCGAGCGCCGGACGGGCGAGATCGCCGTCATTTTCGCAGACCTCGCGCCAGGGGTAGACGCGGACGCCGGCCATGGTTCCCAGCGCGAGCCATTCGCCGGAGGGATCGAACCGGATGCGGAAGACGCCCTCGCGGCCCCGCTGCGGCCCGGTCGGATTCGGATTCGCGGCGCTCCGGGTGACCAGCTCGCGCAGCCGACGGATCTGTTCCTCCACCTGCCGCTCGATCAAGCCGCTGAGCTGCACCGTCGCAGCCTCGCCGCGCGGCGGGCCGGTGGGCTCGAGGGATTTCAGGATCGCCGCGTGTTGCTGTCGAATCTGCTGCTCCATCGCGCCGAGATCGATGCTGGCCATCTGCGCCTGGATTTGACCCTGCATTTGCACTTCGATTGCGCTCGGCGCATACCGGCCGCCCACGTAGCGCGTGCGCAGGATTTGTCCGGAGCCGATGTCCGCGACGAAGAGGCGACAGAGCTCGTCGACGATGACGAGTGATGAACCCGATGGATGGACCGCCGCCAGTTTGGCGTGGGGCAGCTCGATGGTCCGCGCGGTCTCCGCGGCGATCGGCGTGAGGGTGACGTGTCCATCCTCGCCGTGCGAGCTAACGGAGACCATCGCCGACTCATCGGGCAGGAAGCCGACGCAGTGGACCGCTCGAACCTGGGGCACGTCGGCCACGAGCCGGTTCTCGCGGAGGTCCCAGAGCGCGGCCTTCCAGGCGCCGGCGGCATGGGCCACGGCGAGATATCGGCCGGAGGGGCTCAGCTCCAGGCCGTAGACGTGGGGACCGATCACCCACGGCGTGGTCGCTGGACCGGCCGGCCAGGGAGGTCCATGACGCTCCAGCGGCCTGGGCTGCTCCTGTGAGTCGGCGTGACTGCTCCAGGCGACGAGGAAACCCTTGCCGTCCGGCGACGGGCAGAGCCAGGGGTGTGGGCTGGCTGCACCTGCCAGGCCGCCCCGCTCGGCGAGGAGCCACCCCTGTTCCATCAGGTGATGCGTCTTTTCCTCGATCGCCGCCTCGGCCAGGCGGTTTCGGGCCTTATCGTCGGTCAGGTCCGGCACATGGATGAACTGGTCCCAGCCCTCGACGTCGTCTGTCTCCTCATGTTCCTGAAGATACTCGTAGCTCGTGAGGGCGTTGCGGATGCCCAGGGCGTCAGCGAACTCCTCCATCAGGCCCGAGACGAACACGTCGGGCTGGTCGGCCTGCGCGGCGAGTCGCTCGCGGACCGCGGCGAACTTCCCGGGGTCGCTCGCCAGGTGGGCGAAGGTCTCGGGCCGACCGCTCAGCTCGAGCCGTTCCTGCTCCGAGATTGGCTCGCCGAAGTAGTCGGGTATCGAGTTGTACTGGTCGAGGCGACGGCCGTCGCGATAGTAGTTATAGGCGAAGACATCGTCGTCGTGGACGAGCATCGCGATCAGCTCGCCCTTCAGCCCTCTCGCCAGTTCGCTCGCCACGCCGAAATCCGATCTCCTGCCCGGCACCGTCGGGATAAACTCCAATCCAGCCATCCAGCGGCGGACCGAGCAAGAACCGCCGGTTGTTCCTGGCGAGTTGCTCCAGGGCCGCACGGACCGCGTCTTGATCCTCGGTCCGGATCTGCACGGAGCCGTAAAAGCCGCCCATCGGGTTGCCTCCGTCGGTTGGTCGGGCCGCCATTGACGCATTACCGCGAAATGTTCACGCCGCCTGTTATCCACGAAGTGGCGAGCGAAGGCAAGCTTCGACGGCGAATCGTGTAGATCGCGGATCGACGCGAACCAGCGGCTGGGGGACGGTGTCAGAAGGGTGTACCAACGAACGCAATGGTGGAAATGCTCATAATCTCAGGCGAGGCAGGTGCCCCGCCGGCCCTCATGAGGCTGGCCGGCCCGGCTCGATACCGGGGCCTGAGACTCGACTGGACTCGTCTCGTCTCGTCTCGTCTCGTCGGTCGATTGGCACGGTACGCGAACTGGCATAGCGGCCAGAATGAGATTCTGGTGCCTGTGGGTTCGAATCCCACCCGTGTCACTGGTTTGAAGATAGAGCAGTGGCCAGGACGTCCCGTGGTCCAACGGCGACGACACCTCTCTTACAAAGAGGAAATGGGGGTTCGACTCCCTCCGGGACGACTCGACTTGACTTGACTTGACTTGACTTGACTCGACTCGATTCGAGGCACAAATGGGCGGCTGGTCTAACGGGATGACGCCTGGCTTGCAACCAGGAGATCGGGGTTCAATTCCCCGGCCGGTCCACTGAAAAGTTTGACGTCTGGAAGGTAGCCGGATACCGGTTTGCCGGACCGCCCTGCTAAGGCGGCTTCCTCCTGCAGGGGGAATGAGGGTTCGACTCCCTCGCCTTCCGCTGGCACGCGCTTTCGGTTTGCCCTGGTGGTGAAACGGACAATCATTCCTCGCTTCTAACGAGGGGTTCCGGGTTCGAATCCCGGCCGGGGTTCCTCAGTTCCTCAGTGCGGGATTTCGACCTGATTCGATGGTCTCGTCGTCCAGCGGCCAGGACGTCCCCTTGACGTGGGGAAGGGCGGTGGTTCGAGTCCACCCGGGACCATTCATTTTGAACGATTCACCCTGCGACAGCCGACTCCAACGGAAGGGCTACCCGACCGGCGACGGGACCCGCCTGGAACGCGGGCGAGCGATGAGCCTTGCGGGTTCGACTCCCGCCCCTTCCGCCTGCGGAAGCGTGATTCGAACGGGGACTCGCCAGACGACGAGGGAATCAGCGGTCCTCAATGCTTCACCACGCCATCGACGAATTCAAACAGGGCCTTCGTGGCCGGATCGTTGGGAACGCCGAGTTCGGCATTGATCCGCCTGTGGTAGGTTTCCCGGGCGCCGAAGGCCGTGGCGGGGATGCCGGCTTCCTTGAGGGCCGAGGCGAGGCGCTGCGCCTGCGCGGAGGTGTCGGGATGCTCGGCGACGTAGAGGATAAGGAATGGCGGAATATCCTTGCCGCGGGCGATGTGGTTGACGGCGGAGAAGTCGCGATGCTTCGCCGGGTCGTTGCCGAACTTCTCGCGGTGGCCGTACCTCGCCTGCGGCTGGCCGTGCACGCGGCGGCGGGTTTCAGCCGTCTCGATGATCGCCGGGATGTCGAACGTGTCGCCGTCGACGGGGACGCATCCCTTGATGATGGAGAGTGGCAGGTTCTGTTCCTTGAGGTAGCGCTCGTCGGTGCAGAGCAGGGCGGCGAGCTGCGCGCCGGCGGAATGGCCCATGACGAGGATTCGCGAGGGGTCGCCGCCGTACTCGGCGATGTGGTCGTGGACCCAGCGGAACGAGCGGGCGACGTCGCGGACGATTGTGCCCATGTCGACGGCCGGCAGGAGGCGGTAGTTGGTCGAGACGAAGACAAACCCCTTCGCGACGAGGGCCCGCGGCTTGTGCTGGACGTCGGACTTGTCCCCGGTTTGCCAGCCGCCGCCGTGGATCCAGAAGACCACGGGCCGATTCTTCGCGCCTGGAGCCGAGTAGATGTCGAGCACCTGGCGGTCCTGATCGCCGTAGCGGACGTCGCGATGGACGTCCTGGGCACGGAGATCCGGCAGCGGGAGGAAGAGCAACAGGAGGGCGGCGGCTCGCTTCATGGGAAGATTCCTCGAGGTCTCGGCGGGCAAGGGAGTGGGTTGTACCGGGTGCGATGACGCGTGGGCGGTTCGGGATGGCGGCGTCTCCTGGGGATTTGATCCTGGCAGTCAATGTCGATCAAGGGCCTTCTGCCCGTGGGGCGATTCGCGTGTGCAGGCGCGCGGGCGCGCGGCCTCGATCTCTTCCCGCCTGGACGGCCGGGCGGCCGCTCATTATCATCCCGGAGCATTT
>JAKAUH010000827.1:20277-30110 GCA_021818605.1 Planctomycetota bacterium | reverse complement strand
CGCGGGGAGTCGTGCTTCCTTGCCGCCATCGCGGCACGAGGGAGCGACCGCTGGCCGCGCGAGCCAGGACGATCTCATGGATAAGAGACGATCGCGTTTCGTGCCCGGCGCGGACCTCGCCGGGGAGTGCCTCGAGGCCCGGATGGTGCTGTCCGCGGCCGGGGCGGGTGGGGTGGCTCAGGTCGCGGCTCAGGCTGCGCGCGGTGAGCCGACGCAGACGGCGCTCGCGGTGAGCGCGGGAACGCTCGGCCAGCCGATCACGTTCACAGCGACGGTCCGCGCGCCGGCCAGGGCGGGCGCACCGATCGGGACGGTGGAGATCCTCGACCATGGAGCCCTGGTCCAGGCGATCCCGGTGTCGGCGACGGGGGCGACGTACGGGCACTCGGCCGTCAGCGAGGGAACGGCGACGCTCGTCCCGCAGCCGGGGGGGACGTCGTACTTCTTCGGCAGGCACCGGATCCAGGCCGAGTTCGTGCCCGCAGGATCGTTTTCACGCAGCAAGGCCGTGAAGACGTTCCTGGTCCACCAGCCGTCGTACACGGCCCTCAATGGAGGCGTGAATGTCGCCTCGATCGCGCCGGGGTCTGGTCCGCAGATCCAGCCGGGTCAGACCGCCAGCGTGCTGTATACAGGTTACCTGGCGAGGAGCGGCAAGGTCTTCGATGAGTCGGCCCTGCATGGGAACACACCCTTGCAGTTCACCGTCGGCGCGGGGCAGGTGGTGCCTGGCTTCGATGCGGCCGTCTCGGGGATGAGGGTCGGCGAGACGCGGATCGTCTCGATCCCGCCGTCGCAGGGATACGGCAGCACCGCGAATGGTCCGATCCCCGCCAACTCGACTCTGATCTTCGTCGTGACCCTGGAGGCGGCCTCGTGACGCGACCCTGGAGGCCTGGAATTAACCGCGAAAACGCGAAAAGAGAGTGGGATGAGAATCCCACTCGGCGTCGATTCGATCGCATCTCTCTTCTTCCGGGCTGGCAAACTGTCACTTCGCAGTAACTGCGCGGAGCGGGAAGTCGAGATCCTGAAGCGTCATGTGAGCAAGGACCACATCCACCTCTTCGTCTCCGGCCCGCCGCACGTGTCGGCGCGCGACCTGATGCAGCGGATCAAGGGGAAGTCGTCGCGGAAGCTGATGCCGCAGTTCAGCCATCGGAACAAGGAGTGCTGGGGCCGGCCTCTGTGCGCCCGGGGGTTCTTCGTGGCGCGTTCCGGGGTGGTTACGGATGACGCGATCAGGACGTACATCCGCGCGCAGGACATCTCGAAGAAAGACGAGGCGTTCCGGATCGACGATGAATGATATGGGGGTTCGTCGTGGGTTCCGAGGGGCTGACGCCCCCCCGGCCACGTCCGATCGCCCCCTGGCGTGGGCTCGGAATCCTTTCGGGACAGAATCTTGGCTCTCTCGCGGATCATCGGGAATAATCCGGGCCAGAAGACCGGCGCGGCGGCGAGTCGGTCAGGACGGCGTCCGACGGCGGGTGGCGGAGCAGGCCCTCTCAGCCCCGTGGCGATCTGGTCGGAGCGGCGATAAAGTGGTGTTCCGTTCGGTGACTGGCCGCGAGGAATCCGTACGCCGCGCGTCGGAGGGAGAAGTTGCGATGATCGGGTCGATCTGCCGTCGATTGCTGAGTTGCCTGGTCCTCGCCGCCCTGATCGTCGGTCTCGAGCCGGCGATACCGCAGGCCAGGTCGGAGACCCGGGCGGGCGAACCTCTGGTGCTGAATGCCCGCACGTGCGTCTCCTCGCCGGCGACCAGCGGGGGTTCGCCCGGCTTCGTCGTCAAGGAAGAGGTCCTTCGGGTCGACCCGGCGCACACGGCCATCATCATCTGCGACATGTGGGACAGGCACTGGTGCCGGGGCGCGACACATCGCGTCGGCGAGCTGGCGCCCGCGATGAACCGGACGATCGCCGCGGCCCGGGCGCGGGGCGTCCTGATCGTTCACGCACCCAGTAGCTGCATGGGATTTTACAAGGATCATCCCGCGCGCAGGCGGGCGCAGTCGGCGCCGAGGGCCGCCAATCTGCCCGGCGACATCCAGGGCTGGTGCGACCGCATCCCGGCCGAGGAAAAGGGAGTCTATCCGGTCGACCAGAAGGACGGCGGCTGCGACGACATCCCCGTGTGCCCGCAGGGTTCGCCCTGGCGGCGTCAGGTCGCCGGCATCGAGATCCGCGACGAGGACGCGATCAGCGATTCGGGTGTCGAGATCTGGAACCTGCTCGAGAGCCGTGGCATCGACACGGCGCTCCTCATGGGCGTGCACACGAACATGTGCGTACTGGGCCGGCCGTTTGGCCTGCGGCAGCTTGCCCGCCACGGCAAGCGTGCGATCCTCGTGCGCGACCTGACCGACACGATGTACAACTCGCGGTCGTGGCCGCATGTGAGCCATTTTCAGGGGACGCAGCGGATCATCGAGCACATCGAGAAATACGTCGGACCGACGATTGCCTCGACCGACCTGACCGGCGAGCCGCCGTTTCGCTTCCGGCCGAAGGGAGAGCCGCGGGCGGTGTTCGTCATCGGCGACGACGAGTACCGGACCGCCGAGACCCTGCCCGAATTCGCCCGCAAGGAGCTGGAGCCGCTGGGTGTGCGATGTCAGTTCGTCGTGGCCGACCCGAAGTCGCCCAACGACTTTCCCGGAGTCGAGGCGCTCGACTCGGCCGAGTTGCTGGTGCTGAGTGCCCGCCGCCGTGCGCCGGCCGAGAAGGAGATGGCGGCGATTCGCCGGTTCATCGAGGCGGGCAAGCCGGTCGTCGGGATTCGCACCGCCTGTCACGCTTTTGACCTCCGCGGCAAGGTGCCGCCGGGGCACGCCGTGTGGCGGACGTTCGACCCCGACGTGCTGGGCGGCCACTATGCCGGCCATTACGGCAACGGTCTCAGGCCGGAGGTCACGGCGGCCGTCGACGCGACGAGCGGGGTGGTGCCGGTCGAGATCCTCGATGGTGTTCGCGTGCCGTTTGTGGGGCAGGGGTCGCTCTACAAGACCGCGCCCCTGGCGAAGACGACGGCGACACTTTTAATCGGAGAGCTGAAGGACCAGCCGGGCGCGCGGCCGCGGCGCCAGTCGCAGTCGCAGTCGCAGCCGGTGGCGTGGATCAATCGCAAGGGTGCCGCGCGGATCTTCTTCACGTCGCTCGGCCATCCGGGCGACTTTGCGCGGCCGGAGTTCCGGACGCTGCTGCGAAACGCGGTCGTCTGGGCGCTGGATCGCCAGCCGGAGTCGAAGGATGTCACGGTGTCGGCCGCGCGCGGGCCGGGCCGCTGAAGCGGATTTCATCTGGCTCGGCTGAGCGCGCGATCAGCCCGGTGAGCCGCCGGATCGGCTGCGGACGGCCTCAACGACCGCCTGGACGAGCCGGGCGTCGGTCCGGTGCCAGGGAGGGAACGCCTGGTCGACCGGGTCGCTGCATCCCGCGACGCGGGCCGCGGCCGAGCCCACGTGGATCTCGCGGACCCCGGTCGTCCGGATCAGGTTGTCGACGTTGGCCGCGGAGACGCGGCCGCCGGCCATGATCGCGATTCGCCCGGCGGCGCGATCGACCATCGATCGAAGCATCGAGGCGCCCTCGATGGCGGACGGCCGGCCTGCCGAGCTGAGCACCCGATCGACGCCCAGCTCGATCAGCCGGTCGAGGGCATCGAGCGGGTCGAGGGCAGCGTCGATCGCCCTGTGAAACGTGACCGAGAGCGGCCGGGCCAGCTCGATCAGCGCGGCCATCTGGGAGCTGGCGATCCGGCGGCGGTCGTCGAGGAGGCCAAGGACGACGCCGGCGACTCCGAGCGCGCGGGCTGCCTCGATGTCACGGCGGATGACGGCGAGCTCGCGCTCGCCGTGGACGAAATCGCCGGCGCGGGGACGAATCAGGACATGAACCGGGATGCTCAGCCAGCGCACGGCCTCGGCGATCGTGCCGGCGCTGGGGGTGGTCCCGCCGACGGCGAGGTTGTCGCAGAGCTCGACGCGGTCGGCGCCTCCGGCCTCGGCCGCGATGGCTGATTCGACGTCGCCGACGCAGATCTCGATCGTGATCGGCTGTTGCATGGAATGCTCCGGCTGGTCGACTGTCGGGCAGGTTGCCGAGAATCACGTGGGGTGGCCCAGCGAGGGATCGTCTGGCGGCCGGGATGCTCCCGATGGTATCGTGCGCCGCGGCGCGATACGATGTTCCGATCTGGCGTGGGCGTGCGCGTGCGCGTGGCCGCCCGTGGCGTCCGGCGATCTCATTCAGCCAGCCCTACCTTCCGGAGCTCGTCCCGTGATCGATCGCACTCCCTCGACTGGCCCCGCCGATGCGGGCTCCCCGTCCGATTCGTCCCCGACCCGCCGCGATTTTTTGAAGGGGACGACGGCCGTCGCCGCCACGACGGCCGTGGCTGCGGGCTTCTCGATGCCCCTGGTGCACGCCGCGGGCAGCAGCACGATCAAGATCGGCCTGGTCGGATGCGGCGGACGCGGCAGCGGCGCCGCCGAGCAGGCCCTGCGTGCCGACTCGGGCAACAAGCTCGTGGCCGTCGCCGACGCCTTCCAGGACCGGATCGACGACCACCTGTCTCTCATCAAGAACGCCGCGCGGGACCAGGTCGACGTGCCGAAGGATCGCCAGTACACCGGCTTCGACGCCTACAAGCAGGTCATCGACCAGGTTGACGTCGTCTTGCTCACCACGCCGCCGCACTTCCGGCCGATCCACCTGGCATACGCCGTCGACAAGGGCGTTCATGCCTTCGTCGAGAAGCCGATGGCCGTCGATGGGCCCGGCCTGCGCAGGTTCATCCAGGCGGTGAAGGACGCGAAGTCGAAGAACCTTTCGATCGTCAACGGCTTCTGCTGGCGGTACGACCACCCGCGACGTGAAACGATGAAGCGCGTGCGGGAGGGCCAGATCGGCGAGATCCGCGCCATCGAGACGACGTATAACTCGCAGGGCGTCTGGGATCCGCGGCGGACCCGCGAGCAGTGCGCGTCCGACATGGAATACCAGATGCGCAACTGGTACTACTACTGCTGGCTCTCGGGCGATCACATCGTCGAGCAGGCTGTTCACGGGATCGACACGATGGGCTGGGCGACGCACGACCGGGACCCGATTCGCTGCTGGGCGGTCGGCGGCCGGCAGTCGCGCACCGATGCCAAGTACGGGAACATCTGGGACCACTTCTCGGTGGTGTACGAGTACCCGGACAACGTGCGCGGCTATCACCACTGCCGCCACTGGGTGAACACGCCCACGCAGGTCAAGGACTACGTCCTGGGCTCGAAGGGGATGGCGGACGTCTTCGGCAACGCGATCACCGGCGAGAACAAGTGGCGCCATCGCTCGGGGAAGAAGCCCGACATGTACCAGGTCGAGCACAACGAGATGTTCGCCGCGATCCGCGCCGGCCATCCGATCAACAACGGCGAGCACGCAGCGCACACGACGCTACTGGCGCTGATGGGCCGCACGGCGGCCTACACCGGCAAGGTGATCACGCCCGAGCTGATCCTGAATTCGAAGGAAGACCTGAGTCCGAAGAGGTACGAGTTCGGCCCGCTGATCGCGCCGGCGATTCCCGTCCCGGGGTTCACGGCGTTCGCCTGAGAGTTCGGGACGAGAATCCAGAGTTAACCGCGAAAAACGCGAAAAACGTGAAATCAAGATGGGATGACGATTCTGATTGCTGCCGGATCAACTGTCTCCTTTTCGCGGATTTCGCGATTTTCGCGGTTCAACTCTTCGATTGATCTTCGTAGGAACGCCGTCGGGCCTGGTCGATGGGTTTGATGTCGCTTCACGCGTACTGGGCCACTGGCGCCGCTGGCGGCCGACCGGGATCGTGTGAAACTCGAAGTATGGAGCAGGCACCGCCATGGCATCCAGCAAGGCCGAGTCGTTCGACGACCGGGAATTGGGTCAGCCGACGTATGTCGAGCCGCCGCCACAGCGCGGGTGTCTGTTCTACGGCTGCCTGATTTCGGCAATCCTGGCCGTCCTGCTCCTGATCGCGATCGGCCTGATCTTCTTCTTCACGTACCGCTTGCTCAGCGGTGTTGTGCAGGAGTACACGGCGACCGCGCCTCGCGTCCTACCGAAGGTTGAGGTTCCCGTCGAAAAGCGTCGCGAGATCGAGGATCGCAAGAATCAGTTCGAAACGGCCCTCGATAACGGGACGGCGACCGAGCCGCTG
Source organism: Planctomycetota bacterium (assembly GCA_021818605.1). GTDB lineage: Bacteria > Planctomycetota > Planctomycetia > Isosphaerales > Isosphaeraceae > JAKAUH01. The sequence continues at coordinate 23,917 of JAKAUH010000827.1, read as the reverse complement.
ATTCTTTCCGCGGAAGACATCAACGTCCTCATCAGCGATAACCCGGACCTCGCGGGTAAGTTCTACGTCACGATCGAGAAAGACAAGCTCAAGAGCCAGGTTAGCATCCCGCTTGACGAACTTCCCGCCTTCGGACTGACCCAGGGCCGGTATCTCAACGGCGAGGCCGAGCTCAAGGCCTTCCTGCGGGAAGGGATCCTGGTGATCGTGTTCCAGTCGATTGAGGTCAACGGCAAGCGCCTGCCCGATCCGATCCTGGACAGCATGCGCGCTCAGAACCTGGCGAGGGAAGCCCACAACAACGAAAAGATCGCCCGGCGGATCCAGAGGCTGGAGAGCATCGAAATCCAGGACGGCCGGATTATCATCAAGCCGAAGCCGCCAGTCGCGGGCGCCGCTCCCGCAACTCCAGCGGGCTCGACGCCGGCACCCGGCCCGAAAACGGCTCCCGAGGCGGCAAAACCCGAGACCCCCGCGGGCAAGTCCGCGCCGCCCTCGGGCAAGACGGGCAATGCCTCCTCGGGTAAGATGGAACCGACGGGCTCGACCTCCCGCGACCCGCACTGACGGACCAGGTATCAACGCCGCGGGCTTTGTTCGCGATCCGCTTCGCCACGGCCAGCGCGGCTTCCTTGGGCTTGAGGGACGACATGACACGGACGATTCGGCGAAGATTCCGCGCGGGCTGGCTGCTGGCCGCCCTCGCGGCACCTCTTATCATTGCGGCGGCCGCGTGGGCCAAGGGGCCCGAGAAGGTCACGAGCGTCGAGGGCATCACCGAGTACAAGCTCGACAACGGGCTTCGCATTCTGCTTTTCCCGGACGCCACTCGGCCGAAGGTGACGGTGAACCTCACGGTCCTCGTCGGCTCGCGCCATGAGGGCTACGGCGAGACCGGCATGGCCCACCTGCTCGAGCACATGCTCTTCAAGGGCACGCCGACCCATCCCAACATCCCGGCTGCCATGAAGGAGCACGGCGCGAGCTTCAACGGCTCGACCTGGCTCGACCGGACGAACTACTACGAGACCCTGCCCGCCAGCGACGCGAACCTCGAATACGCCCTCCGGCTCGAGGCCGACCGGATGATCAATAGCCCGATCCGGGCCGAGGACCTCGCCTCGGAGTTCTCCGTCGTTCGCAACGAGTTCGAATCGGGCGAGAATTCGCCCCGCCGCGTGCTGGACCAGCGGATGAAGGCCGTGGCCTACGAGTGGCACAACTACGGCAAGTCCACGATCGGCAACCGGACCGACATCGAGCGCGTGCCCGCCGACAACCTGCGCGCGTTCTACAAGCAGTATTACCAGCCGGATAACGCCGTCCTGGTCGTCGCCGGCCGGTTCGACGAGAAGAAGGCGCTGGAATATATTCAGAAGTACTTCGGACCGATTCCACGGCCCGAGCGGAAGTTGCGCGCGACCTACACCGAGGAGCCGGCCCAGGACGGCGAGCGCTATGTGACCCTGCGACGGGTAGGCAGCATCGGGCTGGTCGGCGTCGACTATCACATCCCGGCCGGGCCGCATCCCGATTTCGCCGCCGTCGAGATCCTGACCCAGATCCTCGCCTCCGAGCCCTCCGGCCGGCTGTACAGGGCGCTGGTCGAGACCCGCAAGGCTGCGAGCGTTGATGCGTCGGCCGAGGCGCTGCACGACCCGGGAACACTCGACATCATGGCGAGCGTCGACACGAAGGAGCGCGCCACGCTCGATTCCGTCCGCGACGTGATCTATTCGGTGATCGACAAGATTGCGCACGACGGCGTCAAGCCGGAGGAAGTGGAACGCGCCCGCCGCTCGATTCTCAAGGACCGCGAGCTGTCGCTACTGGATCCGAACCGGATCGCGATCGAGCTGAGCGAGTGGGCCGCGCAGGGTGACTGGCGGCTCTTTTTCCTGCACCGCGACCAGATCGAGAAGGTCACGCCCGAGCAGGTCAAGGAGGTGGCCGCGAAGTACCTGACGCCGAGCAACCGGACGGTCGGCTACTTCCTGCCGACGACGAAGCCCGAGCGTACGCCGATTCCCGAGACGCCCGAGCTGGCCTCGCTTCTGCGCGACTACAAGGGACGTCAGGTGGAGTCGTCGTCCGGCGAGGAATTCGACGTGTCGCCCGAGGCGATCGAGGCCCGGGTGCGGCGTCCTGACCCGATTGGCGGGGTGAAGGTCGCCGTCTTGCCCAAGAAGACGCGCGGGCGCTCGGTCGAGCTTCGGCTGAGCCTGCATTACGGCAATGCCGAGAACCTCAAGGGATTCCGCGAGGCCGCGGCATTCCTGCCTGAGCTGATGATGCGCGGCACGCGCTCGATGTCGCGGCAGCAGATCCAGGACGAACTCGACAAGAACCTCGCCGAGGTTGGCGCCGACTCGGGTGGGCGGATGGGCGGAGTTTCGGCGGGTGGCATCAGCTTCACGATCGAGACCAAGCGGCCGAACCTGCCCGCCGTCCTCGAGATCCTCCGGCAGATCCTTCGCGAGCCGACGCTGCCCGAGTCCGAGTTCGAGGTGCTCAAGCGCGAGGCGCTCGCGGGCATCGAGCAGGGTCGCACCGAGCCCCAGGCGCTGGGATTCATTCGTCTCCAGCGGGCGCTGGCACCGTATTCCGCGGACGACGTGCGGTATGTGCCGACGATCGACGAGCGGATCGAGCGAGTCAAGGCCCTGAAGCTCGACAAGGTTCGCGAGCTGTACAACGAATACCTGGGCGCGGACCACGGCGAGCTGGCGATCGTCGGCGATTTCGAGCCATCGGAAGTCCTGCCGATCCTCGCCCGGACGTTCGACGGCTGGAAGTCGCACAGGCCGTATGCCCGGATCGAGAACCCGATCCCGCCCGGCCTGACTCCGGTCCATGACACGATCGAGACGCCCGACAAGGCCAATGCGATCTACGTGGCCGGGCTGCTGGCTCCCGTTCAGGACACCGACCCGGATTATCCCGCTCTCATGGTGGGCACCTCGATCCTGGGCGGCAGCGGGCTCTCGTCGCGGTTGGCCGATCGACTGCGGCAGAAGGATGGGTTGTCCTATGGGGCCGCGGCGATGTTCTCGGCCGATTCCTTCGATCGCCGCGGATCGCTGACGATCATGGCGATCTACAACCCCAAGAACCGGGACAAGGTCGTGAGCGGAGTCAAGGAGGAGCTCGACCGGCTGCTCCATGACGGTGTCACGTCCGCCGAACTGGCCCGCGCCCGGGAGGGACTGCTCAGGCAGCGAGCCGTGACGCGGTCGAGTGACAGCCAGCTCGCCTCGATGCTCGTCTTGAACCTGTTCGTCGGGCGCACGATGAGCTTTCAGGCCGAGCTCGATCGCAAGATCGCGGCGCTTTCGGTCGATTCGGTCAACGCGGCGCTTCGCAAGGTGGTCACCCCGAAGCAGCTCTCGATTGTGACCGCGGGCGACTTCCAGAAGAAGCAGGAGCAAAAGCAGCCGAAGAAGTAGGACGACGGAGCGAGCGACCGACCGACCGACCGCGTCGGCGGCGCGTCCCGGGATCTTCGGGTGCCCGCCGCCGTCGATCTCCTCTCCTCTCCTCTCCTCTTCTCTCCTCTTCGCGCCACTCGACACTCCACCAGGAGCCTCTCCATGAACCATCGACGCGACTTCCTCAGGCAGACCGGCGCGGCGGCCGTGGC
>JAKAUH010000827.1:0-20267 GCA_021818605.1 Planctomycetota bacterium | reverse complement strand
GTGGCCGCCTCGTTCGCCGGAGCGGGCCCGTTCGTCCACGCCAGCGACAAGGCGGGCAGCAAGAAGGCGATCGTCGGCGACGGCTACTACAGGTACGAGTGCCACCACAACTGGGGCGAGGTGCCGTCGTCGATCCGCTATTTCGAGACGCACGGCACGGCCGTCGACAGGGCCGGATTCGTCTACATCAAGCACCGCGCCGGCGGCGCGAAGCCGAAGTCGCCCCGGGAGGCGCACGACACGATCGTCGTGTTCGACCCGCAGGGCAAGTTCGTCCGCTCGTTTGGCAAGGAGTACCACGGCGGCGGCCACGGCATCGACATCCGCGAGGAGGACGGGCAGGAGTTCCTGTACCTCTGCTGCATGATGCCGGTGAACCTGGTCGTGAAGACCGACCTGAAGGGCGAGGTCGTCTGGATCAAGCACGCGCCGGCCGCGGCGCACGTGTACGACCGGCCCGACCGGCCATTCACGCCGACGAACGTCGCTTTTGGGCCGGACGGGACGTTTTACGTCGGCGACGGCTACGGATCGCACTACATCCACGAGTACGACCGCGAGGGGAAGTGGCTGCGCACGTTCGGCGGATATGGCTCGGGCCCCGGCAAGTTCAAGACGCCGCACGGCCTCTGGTTCGACAACCGCGCGGGGCGGACGCCCGAACTCGTCGTGGCCGATCGCGCCAACGCCCGGCTCCAGTACCTGACGCTCGAGGGCGAGCCCAGAAGCGCGACCAGGCCCAACGAGGTCGTGCTGTTCCCGGCACATTTCGACATCCGCGATGATGTGTTGCTCGTGCCCGACCTGCACGCGCGGGTTTCGCTGTTCGACAGGGACAACCGGGCGATCGTTCACCTGGGCGAGGATCCCGCCTGGCGCCAGGAGGTCCTCAAGTTCAAGATCCGGACGCAAACCCCCGACCAGTGGCCCGAGGGGAAGTTCATCCATCCGCACGACGCGTGCTTCGACAGGGACGGCAACATCATCGTCGCCGAGTGGGTCACGCACGGGCGGGTGTCGTTCCTGCGCCAGGTGAGCTGAGCGGCGAGGTCGATTCTCCGCGCAGGTGCGAACGCTACTGGCCCCGGCTGGCGGTCGATGATCGACCGACGAGCCGGGGCCTCGGCGTCTCCGCGCGTCCGCGAAGGCGCCTCAGTACTGGCCACTGCCGATCGTCTCGCCTCCAGAACGTGTTGAAAGCGCCTGATACACGCCGGGGGGCGGCGAAAGCGAAAACAGCCCGGTCGAGGCGTTGTACGACACGTTCGTCGGCGTGCCGTTGGCGGGGTTGTAGGGCCAGGCGTTCACGGTCTCCTTGATGAAGTGGACCGAGCCATCCAGGAAGCCGAAGTTGCACCCGCCGGGGTGGAAGCTCGACGCGGCGATCGAGAAATTGTCCTCCTGCGCGTCATAGCTGTAGAAATAATTGCCGTTCGGATCGTCGCCAATTCGGCCGAACGGGTTCATGGGGTAGAGCGCCGTGAACAGGGTATCGCCGAACCCGCCCGAGACCCACGCGCCGTTGTACTGGTAGTCGATCGAGTAATACATGTCGGGTGTCTGGCTGAACTTGCCGTGCGCCTTCTCGCCGAAGGCGAAGGTGTTGCTCAGGCCGTCGGTGACCGATGCCAGTCGCGCCGGTTGGACGCTGCCGGGGTTCAAGGGGGCGATTGGGTTCGGCTGCGCCGGCGGGTTCATCGCGGGCCAGCCGAGGTAGAAGAACACGCCGTTGGCCTGGCTCAGCACGGCCATGTGCTGCGCGGGCGAGGTGATCGTGGTCGGGACCCTGGCGAATGTCCCCATGTTGCCCGCGTAGCTGGTGTAGACCAGCGTCTGGGTCGAGCCATCCCATCCCCAGCCCTGAAAGGTGTTGCTCAGGCCGGCGATCGAGCCGTCGCTGGGGCACCAGAGCAGGCTCAGGCCCGTCCCGCCGACCGTGGAATTCGGGGCCGTCCAGTTGATCAGGCTGTAATTATACGCGTTGGCCAGCACCTGCTGCTCGAAGTAGGGCAACATTCGAACGAACAGGCTGCTGCCGACGTAGTAGCCGTTGGGCGAGAACGAGCAGTTCGGGCCGCAGTTCTCACGTGCCATGCCGTAGGGATAGACGCCGTTGGCGTCCTCGTAATTGGCCAGGGCGAGGCCGAGCTGCTTGAGGTTGTTGACGCACTGCGCCCGCCGCGCGGCCTCGCGCGCCGACTGCACCGCCGGGAGCAATAGCGCGATCAGCACGGCGATGATCGCGATCACGACGAGGAGCTCGATCAGCGTGAACCCGCGGCGGGCGGGCGGGGTGAGGCCGTCGCGTCGCGAGTCGCGCCGCTCGGGATGAGTGAATCCGACGTATCGTTGTCCTGACATTTGAAGACTCTTCCTGCGAGGAGAGGAGACCGGGAGCGTCGTGGTTCGCGTCAGCGACCTGGGGTTGTTTTCCTCGACGGCGCGCGCGGCTGGACGTCGACCTTCTTCCGCGCCAGCGACTGTTTGGCGGCCTCGGGGAGTTCTCGCTCGCCCGACGTGGGAGCACAGGCCCCGACGGAGGCGATCAGGATCGCGAGCGCGCCGAGGCGAACTCGACGCGCGAGAGAACTTCGGCTGGGCCGACTGGCATCGAGAGTCATGGTTCGACGGGCCGACTGCCACCGCGGTTGGACCGCGCGGACGGTTCCGCTGCGTGGGGCAGGGGAGTGCGTGCGCGCGGTGCCGGCCCGGTCGGTGGACGGCTCCGGTTCCTCAGGTGTGGAAAGGATCGGTCCGGGCGCCCCGTCCCTCGCGGGGTCGCGCCGACGTCGGTGCGGGTAGGTCTTCTGACTTCCAGGCTGGGGATCCTCGGCCTTCTCATCGACTCGCCTCGCTGTTGAGGCCGATCGACAATGGCAGGTGATCGGAGGATCCCTTCGACGCCCGGTTACAGCGGCGGGACCGTTCCGGAATTGCACCGGATTCCCTGTTTGCCGTTTGTCGCAGGCTGCGACATCCGGCCACCCGCACCCGTAGCATCGGAGATCATACGGGCCGCGCGGGGCGTTGTCAAATACGTACCTGCCGGTCTGGCGACGGTGAAGGGGCCGGCGCCGCGAGGCCGTCCGACGGAGCCGACTCGATGCGCGGCGACCCATCAGGCTGCAGGAACGGCACCGGTTCGACCGTCCGGTGGGCCCGTTCGTGCCGGGTCGCACCGGCCGCGGATCGCGCGCGATTCCGCGTGCCGATGTACCGCGTCAGCTCGCCGCCGAGCATCGCGAGGATCAGGCAGAACGCCGAGTGCCCGACGCGGAAGTACAGCAAGGGCGCGTGCAGCTCGGCATAGCCGTGCCGCCAGACGGGCGCCATGGGGTACTCGGTCAGGTTCCACACCTGCCAGGGAGTGGGCCGCGTCGGCGATGAGGGCGGCTGCATTGTTTGTATATAGATCCGGGCAAGATACTTCGTGTCCAGGACGTTGGGTGAAATGACGTCGAGCACTGTGGTTGTCGCGAGCCGGTAGCCTGTCTGCTCCTCGATCCACGGCGCCAGCGCGATGAGGAAGTACACCCAGCCGCAGACCGCGAAGCCGATCCAGAACAGGCGTCGCCCTTCGTGCTCGGCGACCGCCAGCGGGATGGCGATCGCGATGCCGAAAAGCGTCATCGAATACCAGACGTTGGCCCAGAGTCGCGTCGGCGTTCGCAGACCCGCGAACGCCATCGCCAGCAGCAGGATGACGATCATCATGCCGCGGATCGAGAAGCGGTATCGGGGCATCGTCGAGCTCCTCGCAGGGCCGTGAACGACGACGGACGAAGGGAGCCCTCACGACGCGCGCTTTCCTCGGCGCCGCGTTATCAAGCCTGGAACAGCTTGCGGCAGACCAGGCCCTCGTTCACGGTGGGCCGTTCGGGACGCCCCTGGTGCCGGTAAATGAGTCGGGTGTGGTCGGCGCCCAGGGCGTGCAGGATCGTGGCGTGCAGGTCGCGGACGTGCAGCCGGTCCTCGATCGCGTGGAGACCGACCTCGTCGGTGCGCCCGATCGTGATGCCGGGCCGGACGCCGCCGCCGGCCATCCACATGGTGAAGCCGTACGGGTTATGGTCGCGGCCGTTGCCCTTTTCCGACATCGGCGTGCGGCCGAACTCGCCACCCCAGACGACGAGGGTGTCGTCGAGCAGACCGCGGCGCTTGAGGTCCTTGACGAGTCCTGCGACGGGTTGATCCATCGCGCGGCAGGCCTTGGCGTGGTTGGTCTCGATGTCGGTGTGCGAGTCCCACCGGCTGCCCGCGCCGCAGTAGACCTGCACGAACCGGACCCCGCGCTCGACCAGCCGTCGGGCCAGCAGGCAGAGCCGCCCGGCGGGCGCGGCGGCCGGATCGTCGAGGCCGTAGAGCGAGCGGGTCGCGTCGGTCTCGCTGGCCAGGTCGACCGCCTCGGGCGCCTCGGCCTGCATGCGGAAGGCCAGCTCGTAGCTCTTGATTCGCGCATCGAGCTCGGTCTGGTCGAACCGAGGCGCCTGGTGGTGCGCATTCAGCCGGCCGAGCAGGTCGAGCTTGCTCCGCTGCCGAGCCTCGCCAACCTCGGCCGGCGTGGCGAGGTTGGCGATCGGCTCGGGCCCGCCGTCGATCCGCGTTCCCTGGTAGACGGCCGGCATGAAGCCCGCGCCCCAGTTTCGCGGACCTCCGGCCACCTGGGCGCGGGGGATGTCCTGCATCACGACGTACGCCGGGAGATTGGCGTTGTCGGTGCCCAGGCCGTAGCTGACCCAGCTCCCCAGCGACGGCCGGCCGGCGAGGGTCGAGCCGGTGTTCATCTGGCAGACGCCGCCGACGTGGTTGAGCCCGTTGGACCAGCACGAGCGGATCACCGCCAGCTCATCCGCGCAGGTGGCGATGTGCGGCAGCCAGTCGGAGACCCAGTGGCCGCTCTGGCCGTGCTGCTTCCACCTGCGCGGCGAGGCCATCAGGGGCGCCCGGCCCTCGCCCATCGGCGTGATCACCGGCTTGAAGCTTGGAGGCAACGGCCGGCCGGCGAGGCGGTTCAATTCCGGCTTGGGATCGAACGTGTCGATGTGGCTCGGGCCGCCTTCCATGAACAGGAAGATCACGCTACGTGCCGTTGCCGGCCGGAGCCACGGCGGGCGCGGCGGGTTCTCCGTCGCCCGGTGGTCGCGGTCGGTCGCGGCCGCGAGGTCGCGCGCCAGCAGGTCGCCGAGCGCCAGTGCCCCGAAACCCGCGCCGGACTGCATCAGCCAGTCGCGCCGGGTCAGCGGTGTCACGCGATGGGGAATCCAGGAATCCATGAGCAAATCCCTCCCCGACGACGACCGGCAGGTCCTCAATCGACGTACAGGAACTCGTTGCAGTTCAGCAGCACATGGCAGAAATCGATCAGCCGCGCCCGCTTCTGAAGCTTGCCGAGCCTCGCTGGCTTTTGCGACTGACGCGGAGGCTCGAGATAGTCGATCGCCGGTGCCAGTTCGTTGGGATCGGGCAGGCGCGCCAGGCAGAGGCGATACGTCAGGATCACCGCGCCCCGGGCGCTCGTCGACCCGGCCGAGGCGCGCTCGACCCGGCCGGCCAGGGCGCCGGCGCGGCCGAGCGTCCAGTGGCCGTTGAGGAGCAGGAGCGCCTGGGTGCTGGTGGTGGTCGTGACGCGCCGGCCCGTCGTCCCGCTGCCGTCGGGCGCGTCGAACGCCGTGAGGAACGGGTCGGGCGCGTTGCGCATGAGGCGGGTGTCAAGGCTTCTCCGCGTGCCTTTCGCGTCCTCGCCCGGCCCGCCCATGCGATTGTCGAGCTCGCCCGACGCAGCGAGCATCGCGTCGCGGATCTCCTCGGCATCCAGCCGGCGGACGGTCTGTTTCCACAGCAGCCGGTTTTCGGGGTCGATCCGGGCGGCTCGCAGGACTTCCTCGGGTCGTCGGTGCGCGGCCTGGCGATAGGTTGAGGAGGTCAGAATCAGGCGGTGGATCGGCTTCCCGCGCCAGCCGTCGCGGACAAACTCGGAGGCCAGCCAGTCGAGCAGCTCGGGATGGCTGGGCGGCTCGCCCACGCGGCCGAAGTCGCTGGACGTGCCCACCAGGCCGCGGCCGAAGTGGCCCTGCCAGATCCGGTTCACGGCCACACGGGTTGTGAGCGGGTTCTCAGCGCGGCCCAGCCAGCGCGCCAGCGCCAGTCTTCGACCGGTGGAACGAGGCACGGCCGCGGGATGCACAATGTGCGCCGGCCTTGAGTCGATGGCCACCGGATAACCCGGCTCGATCGCGCGCGCCCGGCGGTCGCCAGGGATGATTGTCGGAGGGGCGACCGGCCCGACGTCGGTGGCCGCCATCACGCCAACGAGGTCGCGCGGGCGCATCGCGTCGAACGGCTTCAGCTTTTCTTGCAGCGTCTTCCAGCGCGTTTTGTCGGCGCCTTTCAGCACCTTCGGGACCTGGGCGTGCTCGAAGGCGACCTGGCGGTAGGCCAGGGCCCCGATCTGCCGCTCGAGCGGCGTCCGCTCCGATTCCGGTTTCGCGAGGATCGCGCGGATCTCGTCGGGGAACTTCGCCAGCGCCGACTTCGCTCCACGGTCCCGGTATGGTTTTGCGATCTTGTCGAGCTCGGCGAGCACACCGGCCGCGGCCTTTTCCCACGCGAGGCGCCGGGCCCGGTACTCATCCTGCTCGCGGGCGCGGGCCAGTGGCAGGTCGTCGCGCGGCAGGAGCGGGGCGAAGAAGGCCCGGAGCCGGTAGTAATCCTCCTGGAGGATCGGGTCGAACTTGTGGTCGTGGCACCGCGCGCAGCCGATGCTGAGGCCCAGGAAGACCTCGCCCGTGACGTCGGTGATGTCATTCAGGATGTCGGCCCACTGACCGGGCACGTCGCGCTGGTTGTATTCGTACGGGCCCAGCCGCAGGTAGCCGGTGGCGATCCTCAACTCGGGGTCGTCCGGGTCGAGCTCGTCGCCGGCAAGCTGCTCGGCGATGAAGCGGTTGAAGGGCTTGTCGGTATTGAACGAGCGTACAACGTAATCGCGATAACGCCAGACCTCCGGGCGATAGGCGTCCTGGCGGTATCCGTCGGAATCGGCATAGCGGACGAGGTCCAGCCAGTGCCGCGCCCAGCGCTGGCCGTATCGGGGCGAGGCGAGGAGCCGGTCGACCAGCCGCTCGTAGGCATCATCGCGGTCATCGGCGAGGAAGGCGTCGACCTCCGTGGGCGTCGGCGGCAGCCCGGTGAGGTCGAACGTGACCCGGCGGATCAGCGTTGTGCGATCGGCCGGGGGTGCGGGGGAGAGCCCTTTTTCCGCGAGCTTCCGCGCGACGAAGCGATCGATCGGGTTGCTCGTCCAGTCGGCTGCGTCCCCGTTGCTTGTTGCCACTGGCGGCGGCAAGGCGGGACGGCGGACGGGCTGGAACGACCAGAGCGGTTCTTGATCGTGGACACCGTTGCCGGTCAGGACACCTTTGCTGGCATCGCCGCCGGGCGTGGCATGGGCGCTGGCCAGGTCGTGCGACGGCCACGGGGCGCCAATCGACACCCAGCGCGCCAGGGCGTCGATCTGGGCGGGCTCGAGCTTGCCGGTCGGCGGCATCTCGAGCCCCTGGTAGTTGACGGCCTCGATCAGCAGGCTGTCCGTCGGCTTGCCGGGGACGACCGCCGGGCCCGTGTCGCCGCCGTGGAGGATCGCCTCGATCGAGTCGAGCCGCAGGCCGCCCTTGTGCTTCGCACCGGCATGGCAGGAATAACACCGTTCGACCAGCAGCGGCCGGACCGACTGCTCGAAGAACCGTTCGCGCACCGACCGGGTGCCCGCATCCACGCCGGCCGGGTCGGCTCCAGCCCGGCCATCTCGCGCGACCGCGACAATCCACAGAACCGCGAGGAGTCCCGCGGCGCCCAGCCCCGCGGGCCTCCTCCAGTTCCGTCCCGGCCGTTGCCTCGTGCTCATGCGTGGGACCCCGGGAGGAATGCCGATGATCCGCCGCCCCTTAACTTACCGTTTCGACGTCTTGGGGATTGTTCAACAGTTTTCCATCATAGGCCGTCCGGACTCGCCGTGCAATCGCGCCCTGATCGTGCGCGGTGCCCCGCACCGATCACTTCACGTAAGGCTCGACGAACCGGATGTAGGCCCGATCTCCGGGGGTCAGGCTCGAATGGCGCCGAACGGAATCGCGCACGGTCTTCAGGCCCGAGTTCCATACCCCGTCCGGAACGTCCTTCCTCGCTCGCCGGCTCACCGTCAGGGCCCTGTACACGTTCCGAACCTCGTCCTCGGCGTCGTCATCCGGTGGGCGGCCAGCCAGCGCGAATCGTAACGCCTGATCGAGGAAGCTGTCATCGATCGCCGGGTACTTCTGCGCCATTTTCACCAGCGCGAACTCGATGGTCTCAAGTACATCGAGATGATCACGCGACATTTGCTTCATGTTTAGCTTGTTTTCGCGTTCGTGCTGGTATGCGTGCACGACCTCCTTGTTCTTGAACAGTCGCTTCGGGAGCTTGTGTGATGCCATTGGGTCGGCTCCTGTTGGGGAAGATCCACGTCAGGTCTTTATCCAATAAACAAGGAATCCCTCCAGCAGGCCAGATGCCGTGTGAAGGGATTCCGAGAATCGTGGGAATTGTCGTGGCGGGATCGACCTGGGCGAGAGGGTGATCAGTCGACCAGGTCGCGCCAGGCGAGATAGGCGTCGATCCAGTCGTGTCCCCTGGGGAACGGCTCGACCAGCTCGAGCTTGCGGATGTCGACGACGCGGGTGCCCGAGTGAGTGCGGCAGACGGCGTTGAGGCCGTAGCCGCGGGGCGGCCAGTCGAGGCGGATGCACTCGACATCCTCGCCGTCCAGACGGGCAGCGAACGGGCAGTCGACTTCCTCCCGGATGACGCTCAGCAGGCCGGCGTACTCATCACTCTCGTCCAGGCTGTCCCGCGTGGCCCGGTCGATCATGGCGCGCAGGCGGCGATCATCCGACGGAGGAGCCGTGCGCTCACGGAGTGCGGCCGACGATCCGAGGTGAGGGTGGAACATCATGGGTGCTCCTTCTGTGCATGATTGCGCGACAGACTATTGCCGCAAATTCCGGAGGCTGAGATGTTGGTCTGTGTTCGGGGCGCCGAACGAATCGAATCGAATCGAGTGGAATCGAGAGGCCACATTGCATTCTAGCCGACAAATTTGGCGGCGACGATTTTTTGCCCGGATTCCCTTCGGACTCTGGCCTGGCCGGCTCATGGATCCTCTGGTGCTTGTGGGGACGAAGTCTTTTCCTTGAAGATGCCGCTCCCTCGGTTGTCCTCGTCGGCTTGGTCCTATCGGCATGAACCCCCATGCGCGAAGCATAACCATGTCCCGGCGAAACCGACAAGAGTGTACCTCGCGCGCCTGCGGTTTTTTTCGAGCAAGCCGGGATCGGCCGGGGTGTCGTACGGTCTGGCCTGTCCCGGGCGGTTGCGTCGATGGATTCTGTACGATATCGTCAAACCGAACCAGACTGGGCCTGGCTGGAGTGGAGTGGTGTGGACTGGACTGGACTGGAGTGAGCTGGACCAAATCGGATGGACCGTGGCTCGAGAGAAATCGACGGGACTCGCGCCGATACCTGCCATTCCGAACTCGCCTGAGCTGAGTTCGTTCACGCCCCCACGGATTCTTCCATGACGATCGACCCGAACAGGCAGCGCCAGATCATGGGACACTTCGCCACGGGTGTCACCGTGGTGACGACCGACGGCGAGGCCGGCAGTCACGGGATGACCGCCAACGCGGTTGCGTCGCTGTCGCTGGATCCGCCGCTCGTTCTGGTCGCCGTCGATCGACGGGCGGCGATGCTCGAGTACCTGCACAGGAACCGCTGTTTTGCCGTGAACATCCTCCGCGACGATCAGGAACAGCTCTCCCGCCGATTCGCCGTCCCCGGCCCGAAGGACTTTTCGAACCTGGCGACGATTCCAGGCACCACCGGCGCACCCATCCTCGCCGGCGCGGTCGCGCATCTCGACTGTCGGCTGCTCGAGGTTCTGCCCGGCGGCGACCACGAGATCTTCATCGGCCAGATCGTCGCCGGCGAATGCACCGGCGGCCGGCCGCTGATCTACTACGACGGCAACTACCGCCGGCTGGCCGAATGAGCGGCCCGGACCACGGGTCGTCCATCGGCCGGGCTCGTCGGGACAATGAGTCGTCGTCGATCCGGACGAGACCGCGACTCAGATCCGTGGCGTTACTGGCCGGGTTTCTTTGCCTCACGCTCGAGCGTGAGACGCGAATCCTGCCGCGTGACCCAGGTCTGCGGCACGCCGCCGGGCGGTGTGAACGTGATGCTGGCGGTGAATCCGTCGGAGTTCGTCTTCAGCATGATGGGGTCCGACGTTCCGCCGGCCGGCTCGGGGAGCTTCAATTCGTCGAGGGTCGCGGCCCATCGCTTGTTCTTGCCGTGGAACGTGGCCTGGGCGTGGTAGAGCTGCATCAGGCGCTCGCGCACCCGGCCGGCCGGGTCGGGTCGGTACGAGACCGCGCCGGGCTTGCCGGTGGAGAACTCGACGTAGCCCCAGTGCTCGGGGCGGTGCATATCGATTGCCCACTGCGGCGACCAGACCCAGTTGTCCTCGCGGGTGTCGGGGACCTTGCGGTACGTGCCGTCGGCGATGGTGTGTCGCCACTCGACCCGCGAGAAGTTCACCCGCCACTGGTCGCCGTCACGCGGGGGCGAGGGTCGATGAGCGTACTGCGCCAGGACCTTCCACGGGATCGCGAACTCGACCGACCAGCCCTCGTCCTTATTCGTGGGATCGTTCAATGTGCCGGCAACGTGCACGCCGGTTTTGAGCCCGGGGACCTCCCACTCATTCACGGCCGGTCCGCCGTTGCGATACGGCTTGCCGAGGAACAGGTCCCATTCGGTGTTCAGCGCGTTGATCTCGAGCTCGTAATACTCGTGGTTGTCGCCGTTGGGGTCGATGAAGATTTCGAAGTCGTTGTCGTGGAAGATGACCGAGTCGTGCTTCGTGAGCGTACCCCAGACATGCGGTTCATCGAGCTGGGCGGCGACGTAGAAATACTCGTCGTCCCAGAGCATCTTCGCGCGGGTGCGGAACCTCGGTTTCGGGCGGACGTCGCCTTCGATGTCCTGGAACTCGTCGGTCCACGCGGCCCTTGCCCAGTCGGCGTCGCCGAGCTTGCCGTCGATCTGGATCGGCTGCTCCGCGCGGAAGCAGACGTAACCCTTTGGCGCCGGATGCGCGGCGTCCGTCGGCGAGGAGTCTGGTGGCGCGAAGCCCGCCGCCATCACGGCGGCCAGGACCAATGCGAGCCAGCCACCGGCCCGTTTTGCGAGTGTCGCGTTTCTCGCGGTTGAGTCTTCCTGATTCATTGCTGTTCCCTGGAAAAAACTCGCGGCGTCGCGGTCAAGGACTTTCGACAAGGCGCTCATTTCTTTCCCTTCGGCACGTCGAGCGGCCGGAGGATCTCGGCCAGCATGTCGGGCTTCGTCCAGTCGCGGACGACCTCCAGGTATTTTGGCCCCTCGGCGTAGTCGAGCACGACCTTGCGGAAGTGCTCGCCCTCGACGATCAGGAACTCGATCTTCTTCCGCTTGACGCTCTCAACCAGTGCCTCGTGCAGCCGGCTGGCGCTGAAGACCGTGTCATTGACGCCGATCACCTTCATGCCGGGCCCGAGTCCCGCGCGGTCGCCGACCATGCCGGGGATCACGTCGGTGATCTTCCCCTGGCTATCGAAACTGAGTCCGAGTGAGTCGCGGGCCGAGGCGCCGCCGATTCCGCCGTGGCGGGAGATCCGGCCGCCGAACGCCTGGGTGCGCGACGAGTACGTCACCTTGTAGCCCAGCCGGGGGACAAATTCCAGCGGCAACGAGTCGAGCGGCCGCGTGACCCGGCTCCTGAGGAACGATTCCCAGTCGTGGTCGCAGACCTCCTTCAGGTTCTTGACCACGTCGGCAAACTCGTACGGGACGACTTCCGAGGGGGTCGAGCCCATGCCGAGGAACTTACGGCAGAAGTCGTCGAGGCTGCGCTTTCCCTTCGTTTCTTCACGGATGATCGCGTCGACCTCGAGCCATACGAGCGCGCCCTCGTGATAGTAGTCCTGCGACCGTCGCAGCTCGTTCCAGTTGGGGCTGCCGTCGCGCAGCAGATAGGAGGCGATCGCGGTGTCCTCGAGCGACCGCCACCTGCGGCCGGCCTGGTGCTTGAGGTTGCCGATCGACCCGGAGAGCATCATCCGGTACTCGCCCTGGCTGATCATGCCCGAGCGGACCATCAGGACCTCGCCGAGGTACTCGGTCAGCCCCTCGTAGACCCAGAGGAGCGAGGTCTTCTGCGGCGTGTGGAAGTTGGGCGTGCACATCCCAGCTGGCCGACGGAACTTGCCGCACCACGAGTGGACGTATTCGTGGGGCAGCAGGTTGCCGACCCACCCGCGCAGCATTCTGGCGTCCGTGAGGTCATTCTCATGCACGCCGTTGATGCTGCATTCCAGGTGTTCGAGGCCCAGGTAGCCCAGGTCGTCGCTGCACGTCACCAGGAAGTAGAACCTGGGATAGTGGCAGGTGCCGAACATCGCGCTGGCCTGCTGCACGACCCGCGAGTACACGGTGTTCACGTTCGCGTTGATCTCGAGCGCCGCGGGCGATTCGGAGGCCAGCTCCAGGAACGCGGGCGGAGACTCGGCGGTGCGCAGGGGGATCTCGCGCAGGTGCTCGCCGCCGATCACCGGGTTGTCGCAGAGCTTCGTCAGCGAGACGGTCTTGAACCGCACCGGCTCACTCCCAGGCGAGACGGTTCCGGCGTCGCCCGACCTGGTCTTCAGTGCGCAGGCCAGCTTCCAGCCGTTCGGAAGCCGCAGGGTCGCGGCGACCTGGGTGTCATCGGCGGTGGGTCCCTCGGGGTACATCAGGCACGTGGGCCAGTTGATGATGCCGACCGACTCGTTCCCATAGGTGAGGAACCCCGAGGCGCTGTCGGCGGCCGTGTTGCAGATCATATCGAGCCGCACGACCACCGCATCGATGCCCTGGGGCACGTCGCACTCGATGCGATACACGTCGGTCTCATCACGGCGCCAGGGGACAGCCTTGCCGTCCTTCGTCTCGACCCGCAGCCCGGCCTGGTCGCGCACCGGTCCGCAGGGTGCGTGCGTGCCAGGGAGCCACCTGGGATACCAGAGCGCCAGCTTGCCTGGCTTGCAGGGGATTTCGATCCGCGAGTGGACCAGGTGCCGCGGCAGCTCGCGGGCGTCGAGGTCCAGCTTCAAGGTCGGGCCATCGTCCGCAAAAGCTCCCGCGCTTCCGCCCAGCAGCCCGAGCCATCCGAACCCGAGGAATAGCCACCGCCGCATCCGGTCCGCCATCTGACGCCACCCCCGAGCAGAGTCCTTGAATCAAGCGCGACGCCCAAAGCCACTCCTGCGTCGTCGCCGCAAGAGAGTCCATGGTAGGGTGCCCGTCGGACTTCATCAATCGGGGCGCCGGATTCCCGACGGTGCAAGGCTGCTGGAGCCGCCCCGCGCCATGGAGCGGCTCCCTCGTGTTGTGGATGAGCTTCACGCAGGCGGTCGATGGCTTCAGTGGTGATACTGCCGGGGTGTGCCCACCGAGAACATGAAGCGAATGTGTTGCCCCTTTGGAGCGTTCCAGCGGATTCGCAAGGAGTGACGGAATGCTACCTCGCTCGCCAGGCCGGCGAAGGCGATCGGCTCGCGCTGGATGACCCGGTAGCCCCGGCCGTCCCACGACGCGGCCAGCACGCTCGGGAACATGCGCGACCGCAGGTCTTCCTCACGCGGGATGTCCTTGCGATCGTAGCGCAGCCAGAACTGGCCCGGGCGGGGCTGGCCGATCAGGTTGGCCTGTCACGTCAACCTTATTGCGCGTGACATTCTTGCCCGACACTCAGGTCTCGTCGGGCAGGAATGCCCAACCTGATTTCATGCCGTCGTAAAGATTTCGAATTCTGAAATGAACCGCGAAAGGACGAAAAGCGCGAAAATGATGATGGGATAAGGCGTCCGAATTGCGGACGAGATAGAGTTTCCACCTCCAACTGGTATTGCGGTCGAATCCGCCTGGGGGACAGCCTACCGAGAGGCGTGCTCGATAGCCCCGACCAGGATGGGCCAGGCCTTGCGATCTCCCGGGCATCACGGCGCGGCGCTGCGCTGCGCTTCACGGCGCCTGCTGGTCGAGTTGTTGTGTTTTGGAGCGATGTCTTCGTGCACGCGCCCTGACTCCTATCGCATACAGGAGCGAGTAGATATCGTCCAGGGCGGCGACGCAATCCGTGTAGCCGGCTCGCCAGAGCTCGAGGCGGCTCGTGCGAAGCGCCGTGATGGCGTAGAAGAACTCATCGCCGAGCTGAGCAGGCGAACGGGGAATCGCTCGCGTGGATGACGTCCATTTCCACTTCGGAAGAAGCTTCTTCAACTCGCGAATCAGTCGCTTCAACAGCGACCGAGGGATTCTGTCCTCGGGCGGTGGCAAATACTTGCCGGGCGCGATCCGCTGAAGCAATGCGATGGCTCTCGCGCACCGGATGACGAAGACCACCCACCGGTACTCGTCGATCGAGAGGATCGGCGCAGCCTCGGGCATTGGCGCCCTGGCGCCGACGGCACCGACCTGGATCGCAATGCCTCCGTGGTCGCCGGTCACCGGACGGACCATCAGGTCATACCTCCAAGACCGTGGAGCGCGGTTCGCCGCGCGTTGTGCAGCCCTTAACGCAAGTTGCTGACGGTGGCAGCGCTCTCAGATTAGCTGGCCCGCATCTTCGACGCAATCTTGCTGGGCCAGTGAAGCGGGATCGGGACGATCTGATCGTCTGCCAGGGTAAGATCGACGGATCTCGGTGGGCACGAACCGAATGCAAGGGTGAAGCGCTCCAGAGATAGCCGGGGAATGACCTGACAGAAAGCGCGGCGATTCCGGCTCGTCGAGGGCCACTCCCGTCGCTGACTCGGCTCGGCTCGGCTCGGCTCGGCTCGGCTCGAACGATCGATCGATCGAATCGACCTCAATCAGCAGCTCTGCTCTCTGCGCCTCTGCGTGAAACTCTTCCTCCACCAGATGCGCGCAGGGCGAGGAGATCCTACGGAGTACGATTCTATCGCGGAGTTTCGTCAGCCTGGCGAAGCATCCGTGGAGCGACCCTGTCACGCGATGCTGGTCCGTACGCTTGTTGCTATTGACTCCTGAACGCATAAGAAGCTTGCGGTGAGCGATCGGGAATCCATCTCGGCGGTGATCCCCCGTTGCATCAAGCGCCCCGACCGCCGATGATGGTCGGTCGAACTGCCCGGCACGAGCGGGCCGTCCTGCCGGGATTCTCTCTGACCCCGCCGAATCGTATTTCCCGAGGGCCTTCTCCGTGCGCCTCTATTTGCTTGCCATGATGACGCTTTTCCCACTCGCCGCTCCGGGCGTCGGCCGCGCCGGCGCCGGCGACAACCCGCCGCCAACCGAGCTGAAGGCCGGCATCATCGGGCTGGATACCTCGCATGCCGTCGCCTTCACGCGGCTGCTGAACGCCGATAAGCCGAAGCCCGAGGTGGCTGGCGTCCGCGTGGTTGCCGCCTATCCCGGCGGCAGCCAGGATATTCCCTCCAGCCGCGACAGAGTCGCCGGGTATACCAGCGAGCTGAGGGACAAGCACAAGGTCGCCATCGTCGACTCGATCGACGAATTGCTAAAACGAGTGGACGTCGTGTTGCTCGAGAGCGTCGACGGCCGGCCGCACCTGGAGCAGGCGCGGCCTGTTTTCAAGGCGAACAAGCCCGTGTTCATCGACAAGCCGGTCGCCGGCACGCTGGCCGACGCGATCGCGATCTACGACCTGGCGCGCGAGACGAACACGCCCTGTTTCTCCAGCTCGTCGCTGCGGTTCAGCCCGGGTATCGCGTCGCTGACGCACGACCCGAAGCTGGGCGAGGTCGTCGGCTGCGCCACGTTCGGCCCGTGCGAGCTCGAGCCGCATCATCCGGATCTGTTCTGGTACGGCGTGCACGGCGTCGAAACTCTGTACACGATCATGGGCACGGGCTGCGAGACGGTCGCGCGCACCCACACCGAGGGGACTGACCTGGTTGTCGGTGTGTGGAAGGACGGCCGGATTGGCACGTTCCGCGGCAATCGCAAGGCGCCCTACAAGTTTGGCGGCACCGCCTTCGGGACTAAGGGAATCGCCCCGGTCGGCGATTATGCCGGGTACGAGCCGCTGGTGGTCGAGATCGTCCGCTTCTTCAGGACCGGCAAGGCGCCCGTGTCGGCCGAGGAGACGGTCGAGATCTTTGCCTTCATGGAGGCCGCCGACGAGAGCAAGCGTCAGGGCGGGCGGCCCGTGACGATTACCAGCGTCGTCGAGTCGGCCCGTCAGGCCACCCGATCGGCCGCGGCCGGGGCGAAGAAGCCATGAGCCAGCCGATCGAGCCCGGCCGCGATCCCGAATTCCTGGAGCCTGGAGACGACGAGCGGCCGACGAGGGTCCGCTACGGTGTGCTCCTGTTCCTGGCATTAATGACGTTCGTCCTCTACCTCGACCGGACCTGCATCGGCCAGGCGGCGCCGCTGATCCAGAGCGAGCTGAAGCTCTCGAAGTGGGACTGGTCGATCGTCCTGAATGCGTTTGCCCTGTCGTATGCGCTGTTCGAGATTCCGGCCGGTCGGTGGGGCGACCGCTTCGGCTCGCGCGGGGTGCTGGCGCGGATCGTGGTCTGGTGGTCGGTGTTCACGGCCTTGACGGGCACGGCCGGCGGCCTGATGGTCCTGGTCTTCATCCGCTTCCTCTTCGGCGCGGGCGAGGCCGGGGCCTTGCCGAACGCCGCGCGCGTGATCCGCGAGTGGTATCCGGACAGCTCGCGGGCCCGCGCGCAGGGACTGGTCAGCGCGGCGATGCTGCTCGGCGGCGCGCTGGCGCCCAAGGCATCGCAGTACCTGATGGACCTGATCGGCTGGCGCTGGACGTTCGGCGCCTTCGCGCTCTGCGGGGTCGCGTGGGCGATCGCGTTCTACGTCTGGTTTCGCGACGACCCGGCGACCCATCCCTCGACCAACGAGGCCGAGCGCCGACTGATCCGGGGCAAGGTTCACCCGGACCGGCACGACACGCGGGCGCACGGGCCGATCCCGTGGCGGCAGGTCGGCGCGTCGCGGAACATCTGGCTATTGAGCGCGCTGATTGCCCTGTCGTCGGGGATGTACGAGCTGTTCTCGCAGTGGTATCCGTCGTATCTCCAGAAGGCCCGGGGCGCCTCGGGGGACGTGTCGGGGACGCTGTCCACGCTGGTCCTGGGCGCGGGGGCCGTGGCGACGGTGTTCGGCGGCTGGCTGTCGGACACGCTCGTCCGCCGGACAGGGAGCCATCGCTGGGGCCGGACCGCACAGGCGGTGGTCGGCTATGTACTCGCCGCGGGCGGGATCCTGGCGAGCCTGCACATTGACTCGACCGACCTGGCCGCGTACTGCGTGATGACGAGCGCGTTCGGCGTGCAGCTCGCCCTGCCGTGCTGGTGGGCCTCGGCCACGAGGATCAGCGGCCGCCACGTCGGCGCGCTGTTTGGCCTGATGAACATGTTTGGCTCGGTCGGGCGGATCGCCGCGAATTCCTGGGTCGGCTACCTTGTCGACTGGCGTGAGAAGCACGGATTCACCGGCCGCGCGGTGTGGGACCCGGCGTTCTACGGATTCGCCGTCGCCGCGCTCGCCGGCATGGTCCTCTGGGCCCTGGTCGACCCGAGGCACGTCATCGAGGACCATGAGAAGGCCGATCCCGGCCCGGCCGATCCGGAGCTGGCCTGAGCGGGTGCGTGTCCATCAGGGACACATTGGCATGGAGATTCAGTTGATGTTCTTGTCGATCTGGCTCTGCGCGCCCGAATAGTTCCGCAGGCCGTACAGGACGACGATGATCTTGCCCGAGCCGAGGGTGCCTGGCTGCGGGTGCGCGTCGGGGATGTACTTGAACTTCACCTTGCCGACGCCAAGGTCCCAGTTGTTCACGCTGGTCGGTGGCAGGCCCTGGCTGAGCGGGCTGACCGGGACTCCCTGGGCGTTGAAGTAATTGGTGGGGAAGTTCGAGGCGGCCGGGAACGCACCGCCGGTCTCGGCGAAAGGTCCTGAGCTGGACGAGTTCGCGTCCGAGAGCCAGTAGAGCTGAGTCGGTAGGCCATTGACCTCGGTTCCCCTGGGCCCGACGAAGTCCAGGTTGAGCTCGGCGGCGTTCTGAAGGTAGTTGCCCGCGACGAGTCCGATGTTCCCGTAGACGAGTTGACTCGAAGCCGTGCTCGTCGGCTCGGTGATCACGAGCTGGAAATGCAGCCGACGCGACTGGTTGCTTGTGCCGGGCTTGCCATACGCGTGAATCGTGAGCGCCTGGTCGCTAAACCGGCCCGGGCCGACGCTGTAGTGTCCGACTCCCTTGAAGTCGAA
Organism: Planctomycetota bacterium; assembly: GCA_021818605.1. Classification (GTDB taxonomy): domain Bacteria; phylum Planctomycetota; class Planctomycetia; order Isosphaerales; family Isosphaeraceae; genus JAKAUH01. The sequence continues at coordinate 1,872 of JAKAUH010000827.1, read as the reverse complement.
CGACTCGCGAGCAACCTCGGCTGGCGTCGGCTGCGGAGTGCCTGGCGGGTAGAGGATCGGGACAAACTGCTGAACGTTGGGCGCGGGGTAGTGCATGCTCTTCAGCGTGGGGCCGAGTGGGTGCGAGGCGGGCAGGTCCCGCGATTCGAGCGACTCGACGGACGGGCGGCGGATTCGACCGCGGCGATCTCGAGGGCCGTTCGGCTTCATCGGACTGATTCTCCGCTCATGTCGGTTCCGTGCCGATCGCCGGGAATTGCGGTTGCCCGGTGCTCGCGAATACTCCGCACTATGAAATCAGCTTCGAGACGCCGCTGACGATCTGGCTCGTGTTGATCAGTCCCTGGAAGGTGACGATCACACGACCCGAGCCGCGGGTCCCCGGCTGCGGGTGCGTGTTCGGCATCCAGTGGAATTGCACGATCCCTTCCCCCTGGGTGTAGCCCGAACCCGGCGCGATGCCCCCCGGCGCCGCATAAGGCCCGCCGCTGGTGTTGTTGTCGTAGGCCCAGGTGAGTTGCCGCGGCAGGGCGCCAGGTGTTGATCCTGCCGCGGGCGTGCCGTTCATGTCCAGCACGAGCATGCTGCCCGACTGGAGGTAGCTTTCGCCAAACAGCGAGGCAAACCCGGTGATCTGGTTTGCGTAGGGATTGCCGGGCGTCGGAGTGGCGGCGGGATCGGCCGGCGGGAAAAGAACGGCGTCGAGTTTCCCTCGCAAGAACTGGTTTGAGCCGCCGGCGGTGCCCCACATGTGGATGGTGCTGGCCCGGTCCGAGAATCGTGGCGGCCCAATCGTGTACTGGCCCTCCCACCGCGCGGTGAAGGTCTGGCGGCGGATCTCCGCCGGGGTCGGCGATCCCGGTGGGCTCGACGCGGGGTACAGGCTCGCGGCGATGTGGCGCAGCAGGTACGGATTCGCGAACGGTCCCGGTGAGCGCGAACCGAGCAGACCGTTTGGTGAGTCGGGATGGGCGACGATCGCGGTCGGGCGGCGAGCGGTTGAGTGCAGTCCTGGCGCGAGCGACGCCGTCGAAAGCAGCTCGCGCATTTCGAGCCCGTCGATCGTCGGCCGGTGTTGGTGTCGGCGCCGGCCTGGGAGTCGGCGCCGCGGGTTGCTCGCTGGCATCGGCACGGTCCTCCCTAGTTAATTCCCTTGTACAGCGGGTTGGTCACGCCGGTCAGGTTGAGCAATCCCTGGACGCGGACGACAACGGTGCCCGACTGCCGGGCGCCGGCCTTCAGGTGATTCGTGGGGTGATAGGTCAGGTCGACCACGCCCGCGCCCTGGGTCGAGACCGCGCCACCCGATCCGTGGTCGATGAGGCTGGACCCGCCCGCCGAGGTCGCGACAGTGTAGAGCGGGACTGAGTACACGCCGCCCGTGACGCCGTTCGGATCCAGGGTGAACTGGACGTGCGACGGCATCCCGTGGTTGAACATCGCCGGGTTGCTGCTCGGGACGCCGGGGAGGTTCGTGACGTCGGCGAAGAACGAGCTGCCCGACTGGAGGGCGTTGGCGGGGAACATGCTCAGCAGGCCGGCAACCTGGCCGGCCATGGGGTCGTTTGTGGTCGGTGTCGCGTTCCGATCGGCGGGCGGCAGCAGCAGGAGCTGGGCCCGCGCGTTCAGCGACTGGTTCGACGTCACGTCGCGGCCGTTGCTGTAAATGTGGATCGTCGAAGACTGGTCCGAGAACCGCGGGGCGCCGACGTAGTAATGTCCAACGAATTCCATGCTGAAGGGGTTGCGGCGGATCTCGGCCGGGGTTGGCTGGGGAACCGAGTAGGTTCCGGGCGGATATGTCACGCCGCCCACGGTTGTCGTCGTGGTGGTCGTGATCGGGGCGAACATCGACGCGGCGACCTGATTCAG
>JAKAUH010000680.1 GCA_021818605.1 Planctomycetota bacterium | reverse complement strand
CTCCTGGATCGGAACCCATGGGCATGTTAACACCCGACAGGTTCCGTCCAGGACGCGCCGCTTGCAATACGGTGCATCCGATCAGGTTCTGTGTCTCATATCTTGGAAACTACTGCTTAGCTCCTTCAGCAGTAATCGCCAGCTCCCCAGCAGGACGCCCAGTACCAGTTCCCGACGCATGGGTGGCTTAGGCTGCAACTCGGATAGCCCGAAACGTAGTGCTTGGTCGTTCCGCATGACCTCTGCGATCCCGTGCACGATTTGCTCGATCCCCCGCCCGGGCCCCAGCACTTCTGCCATGGGCTTTGGAAATAGGTCATCTTATAGGTGCCCTCGGGCTGGGGATTTGGATTGCCTGTGACCATGCATGTGCAGCCCGTGCCGGTGGGGTAGCACGTGGTGCCCATACTGGCGCACGGGTTGATTGCATTGCTCCAGAGGCAGTAGTTGGTGCCCCCGGGACAGTTGCCCTCGATACCGCCAACACAACTGTCCTGTGCCCGCGACAGGGTCGACCAGGACGCGCCCAAGGCGACGGCAAAGATGAATGCCGTTGCCAGGGCGAGAAGGCTGTTGGGGTGTGTGACCACAGCCGAACGGCCAAGGCGGAAGAGAACATGCGTGAGATGATTCACGGCTGATGCTCCTTTTGCGGACTTCGAGGCCAAGCTGACGAACGCCCCGAACGGGGCGCCACTCGATCGCCGAGGGCCGTCAGAAGCCTTCAGCGATGTCTCCGGCGTTGTAGGTCCCCAGAGCGGTCCAAATGTGAGGATCAATCGAGTTCGTCACCCCCCTGACGTGACCATCGCCCAGCAACACGTTCACCGATCCGGGGTGGAACGAACGCGGCGGGAACAGACCGCTTCCCATATTGAAATAATCCGTTCCGCAGGAGGGCCGGGGATCATTGGGTGTTCCGTTGTGGTTATAATTCGTGTTGTAGAATCCCCCAAACAGCCAGTAGCGACCCGAAGTCGTTGCCCAGAGAACAGGCTGGGCCTCGAGACAAATCGGGATGTACTGAGCATCACTTACGACGAAGGCATCGAGTGGGTACTTCACGTCCCGTGGCCATCCTTGCGTCGCGCCGAAGCTGCCTCCGATCCGTTCGCTCACGAATGCTGTGTGCGCCAGGCCATCAGTAACACTGGCCTCGCTGGGGTTGACCCAGAACGTGAAAGGCCCGTCGAAGAACCCGATACGGATTCCGCCCCAGCGCCCACGGTTGAAACGATAGTTGTTGAGGTGTCTTCCTTCAGCGTCGCTCGGGCAAAGCAGGACGGCCAACCTGGAGTTGCGCGCCGTGTGGTTCTGCAGCGTGGGGTACGCGGCACTCTCTATCGCATTGAAACTAAAATTGATCGAGGAAAAAAGCGGCTGTTGATCGAGTTGGGGCAAGAGCAAGCCGATCTCTGAGTATTGATCTACGGTTGAATAGCTTTTCGGGGAGCCATTGCCCACAACCGGCGAGCGCCCTGCCATATACCCGGGAGGAAACATGTTGTGGCTGGCGTGGTACGCATTCATCGCGATGCCGAGCTGCCGCAGGTTCGCCACGCATTGAGCGCGTCGCCCGGCCTCGCGTGCGGCTTGGACGGCTGGAATCAAAAGACCGACCAATAGCCCGATGATGCCGACTGCCACTAGCAGCTCGATCAGGGTGAATCCCCGGCGGTGCAGAGTGCTCGGCGAGCTCGATCGGCATGATGCAGAACTTGCTGCGGCTATCATGGCGGAATCCCCGGCGCCTCGCAAAACGACCCGGTCCCACCAAACACTGATTCGAGCGATTCAATCGCCATTTATACCCCCCCCAAGCACCTTTTCAAGTAGGCAACGATATTTCTTTGAGATCGGCGCAACTCTTTGTGCGGAAGACCGTTGCAAGGTGCGGGAGCCGCCGTTGATGGGATCGTCCCAAAACACCCACGGGCAACTTGGCACTTTACGCGGCAAAGCGTCGAGATTTCGGCGCCGAACCCGGGGAAGGAGGCCGATTCGTCCGCCACAAGGGTCACGGAAGTGTCAACCTGCACCTACTCCGAATCCAGTGGGTCTGGGACGATCCCGTTCGCCCGGATTTTGAGCCGGATTGGCGAAATGCCCTCAAGGGGGGGCGAATGAAATGCCGAAGACTGATCTGGTACTCCTTGTCTACTCCTAGTAAAAGGGGCTCACCGCGGTGAACGCGACCCCTTCGGGTGCTTGCACGTCCCTGGCCGGAGGCCGGGGAAGGTCGGAAGCCAGGAGGGATCGAACCACTTCGGGACCGTCGCCGGGACCAGGCGCCCGGGCCGTCGCGCTTGCCGATCCCATCGGCAACATCGACGGGCCGAGCGCGGGTATCCGCGATGGGACGCGACGCACCAGGACAGTGCGTCGCGGGGCTCTCTGCGCGAGGCAATCCGCCCAAGGAAGGGTCGGGGGCATCGGTCTCCGGCACATCGCAGCTCTTCTCGTCATACAACCACTTCTTTCGGCGAAGACGTCCGCTTCCGCGGACGCCGTCCGTCCTCATCCCTACGGAGGCGCCAGCCCCTGGCGCGCCGACGAGGTGACGGACCGCCGGCCTGCCTCGTACCAAAGGGCCCGGCCTGCGGGTCGTCGCTCGCGCGGTCCTGAACGGACCGCATCGCGCGACGCCGAGCTCCTCTCGCCCGGTGGCGCCGGCTCCAGACCGACGCGCCGATGCGGGAACTCCCGAGGGAAAGGAGTCCTTGCGGTATGACCGTTGCCACCCTGTTGCTTGCCCTCCTCACCGCCACGAATCCTTCATCCGGCGGCGGGGCGTCTGCTGACCCCATCCTGCTCGATTTCCACGCCGATTGGTGCGGTCCCTGCCAGCGCATGCGGCCAGCCATCGACCAGTTGACGCGCAAGGGCCTTCCGATCCGATCGGTCGACATCGACCGCTCGCCGGCCATCGCCCAGAAGTACGGCGTCAGCGCCGTGCCGACCTTTGTCGTCGTGGATCGCTCGGGACGCGAGCTCGATCGCACCAGCGGCCTCCAGCCCGCGGCCATGCTCGAACAGTTCTACCGGAACGCCGCGGCCAGGGCCCGGCCGGCCGCAAACGATACCGATCAGGACGACGACAGGCCGGCCGCCCGGGGCGCCATCGCGCGTCGCGACGACCTCGACGCCGCCGCCGGCGCCGACGACGACCCGCATCCCGCCCGGCCCGTGCGCCGTATCCGACAGGAGCGAGTCCAGGTCGACTGCGACGACGCCGACGACGCCGACGACCGACTTGCCCCGCCGCCCGCGGCGGCGCCGCCGTTTGCGAACCCCCACCCGGCGCGGACCGTGGTGCGGATCAAGGTGATCGGGCCGCACTCGACCGGATTCGGCTCGGGGACCATCATCCACAGTTCGCCCGAGGAGTCATTGGTCCTCACCTGTGCCCACATCTTCCACGTCGACGGCCGTGGCCGGCAGCCGAGCCCGGAGCAGTTCCCGCACCGGATCGTCCTCGACCTGTTCGACGGCCAGTTGCACGCCCAGCCGTCGGGGACGCCCAAGCTGAACTATGTCGAGTCCTTCGAGGGCCAGGCAGTGGATTATGACTTCAACCTCGACGTCGGCCTGATCCGCTTCCGGACCGGCCGCCGGCTCCCGGCCAGCCGGGTTGTTCCGGCGCACTGGCACCCGGCCCGGCCGATGAAGATGCTCACCCTGGGATGCTCCGAGGGCCACGACGCCACCGCCTGGCACACGCGGATCATGAACCCGCACCTGAAGGGCTTCCTGTCGGGCAAGCCGTCGTACGAGGCAATGGAGTGCGAGTTCGCGCCCAGGCAGGGCCGGTCCGGCGGCGGGCTGTTCACCACCGACGGCTACATCGCGGGTGTGTGCAACTTCGCCGAGCCGCAGGGGGATCACGGGCTGTATGCCACGCCCCGGTCGATCTATGCTCTGCTCGATCGCAACGGCCTGGCGGCGCTTTATGCCCCGGTGGTGCGCGAGGGCGGTTCCCGCGGCACCCTGATGGCCGACAATCGAGGTGCCCGCCCGGCCAGGTCCCGCGCCCCGCTGACCGGCGGCGATGCGCGGATGCAGTCGCCCGACAACGAAGAGCCCCGGCCGCGCCGATCGTCGACCGCGGCCGCGGGCGCCACCCCGGCCGATGACGACACGGGCGAGGTGCTGCTGCCGCACTACCGCTTCCTGGGGATCAAGGACCCGGTCGGCACCGACGGCGACAGCGCAGCCTCGCCGCCCCGGTCCGCATCGAGCTCCAGCCGCCGCGTCGCCTGGCTCCCGCCTCGCAACGGTGCCAGGCCGGCCGGGTCCGAGCTGGAGTCGGATCTGGATCAGGAACCAGTGAACCCGGGTGCCACGGATGAGCCGGCAACAGCCGGGGCTCGAACCGCGACGCCCACGGCGACCGAAACGGCCGCGACGACCCGGACCGGCGCGAAGCCTGCCTCCAACCGGCCCCACTGGCGGACCGTCAGCGCGGCGACCGGCCCGGGCGAATAGGTCGCTCTCCGAGAAACCAGCAACGGGAGTCGCCGGTTCGCCGGTGTAACAGGCCCGGGGACATCGTCCCCGGGCTTTCTTGTTCTGGACCCTTCGGGTCCATGTGTCAGGGGCCGTATCCCCTGAGCTCGTAGGCGATTCCGTCACGTCTCCCGAATTCTTGCGGCCCGGGTGTCTGTTCGCGCCACGATTCGACAATCCCCGGACAGGGCGACACGACGCCGGCGCGGAGCCGACCCCCGACGTCCGGCTGCCTGGATCGCGGTGCATCCAACGACATCACGGGAGACCTGATCATGAAGTTGCTGCCATTCTCCAGCTTTCGCAGGAGCGACCGGGGCGCCATCCGCAAGCAGGAGCGGCACCGACGCTTCCAGGTCGAGTCGCTGGAGGGCCGCCAGGTCCTCTCCACCTTCACCGTCACCAGCGTCGCCGACAGCGTTGAACACCCTCCGCTGGGCGATCACGCAGGCCAACAACACGCCGCTGGTGAATAACACTCCGAACCAGATCAACTTCAACTTCAGCAAGCTCAGCGGCGGCGAGCAGGCGACGATCGAACTGCACTCGGCCCTGCCGACGATCAGCCGATCGGTGAAGATCGGCGGCAATCTCGGCTCGACGGGGCCGGGCATCATTCTCAACGGCTCAGGCCTGGGGGATACGGCCATCGGCCTGAACCTGGGGAGCGGCGCCCCGAATTCCGAGGTCACCGGCCTGGTGATCGAGGGGTTCCAGAACGGTGGTCTCGTCGTCAACGGAGCGCATGACCTGATCCAGGGCGATTACATCGGCCTGAACGGGGCTGGTGTCGCCTCGCCCGTGTTCACCGACGGCCCGTTCGGGGTCCGGCTCAACGCCGGCGCAACCGGAACCACGCTGAAGGACGATGTCGTCTCCGACAGCGAGATCGGCGTCGATATCAACGGTGCCAGCGGCGTCCATGTGGTCGATTCCCTCATCGGCACCGACCGGACCGGGACCGCCGCCGCGCCCAACCAGCAGGGCATCGTTGTCGAAAACAGGGCGAACCACGACACCATCGGCCCCGGCAACGTCATCTCGGGCAACATGCAGTCGGGTGTGGAGATCGCCGGATCCGGGACGTCAAGCAATGTCGTCGAGGGGGACTTCATCGGCACAACTCGCGGCGGCACGATCGCGCTGGGCAACGGCTACGACGGCATCCTCGTCCAGGGCGGCGCGACTGGCAACACGATCGGCGGGACGAACGCCGCCTCGGCGAACGTGATCTCGGGCAATGTCTTCAACGGCGTGGTGATCCAGGACCACGGGACGTCGGGAAATGTCGTCGAGAGGAACTTCATCGGCACCGACCTCGGCGGCACGACGAGCGTCGGGGGGGACCGCCAGCGGCTGGGCAATGACAATGGCGTCGTGATCACCCTGGGGGCGTCCGGCAACCGGATCGGCGGCAATCGGAACTCCGCCGGCAACGTCATCTCCGGCAACACCGGCGATGGGGTCCAGATCTCCAGCGACGCCTGGAACAACGTGGTCGAGGGGAACTTCATCGGCACCAACGCCGCTGGCAACGCCGCCATCCCCAACAGTGGCAGCGGCGTGACGATCGAGAGCGGCGCCTACCAGAACACCATCGGCGCGACGACCTTCGGCGACGTCAACGTCATCTCCGGCAACGGCACTGAGGGTGTCTGGATCGCCACGTCCAATCACAATACTGTCCAGGGCGACGTCATCGGGCTCAACGCGAACGGCAACGCCGCCATCCCCAACGCCGGCAACGGGGTCGCGATCACCGGCGGGTCGACCGGTAACACGGTTGGCGGGACCACCTCGCTCACCCGCGACGTCATCTCGGGCAACGGTCAGGTCGGCGTGACGTTCATCAACTCGGGGACGTCGGGCAACGTGGTCGAGGGGGACGACATCGGCGTTTCCTCCGGCGCCAACGCCGCGGTGCCCAACGGCCTCAATGGCGTGGACATCCTCTCCGGCGCCACCGGCAACACGATCGGCGGCGCGGTCGCGGCCGCCCGCAACATCATCTCCGGAAACACCGATAACGGCGTCGTGCTCGCATGGTCCGGTACGTCGAACAACGTGGTCGAGGGGAACACGATCGGCCTCGGGGCCGGGAACGCGGTCATCCCCAACGGCAACGACGGCGTGGTCATCGAGGCCCAGGCGAGCGACAACGTCATCGGCGGCACCGCCCCCGGCGCCTTCAACACGGTCTCGGGCAACGGCCAGCAGGGTGTCGAGATCACCGACGCGGGGACCAGGGGCAACGTCGTCGCCGGCAATTTCATCGGCACCAATTCCGGCGGCAATTCGGCCGTCAATTCGGCCGGCCAGCACCTGGGCAACGGAGGCTTCGGCGTGCAGATCGCCAATGCCGCCACAGCCAACACGATCGGCGGAACCACCGCCGCCGCCCGCAACGTCATCGCCGGCAACTATCTGGGCGTGGATATCCTAGGACCGGGGACGTCGGATAACGTGGTCGAGGGGAACCACATCGGCACCAACGCCGGCGGCAACGCCGCCATCCCCAACGCCATCAACGGCGTCGACATCGTCCAGGGCGCCTCGGATAACACCGTGGGCGGCACAACCTCAGGCGCCGGCAACGTCATCTCGGGCAACACCTTCGAGGGCGTCGCGATCGCCTTCGCGGGGACCGACCAGAACGTCGTCGCGGGCAACTTCATCGGGACCAATTCCGACGGCACGGCCGCCCTGCCGAATGGCGACAACGGCGTGAACATCCTGGGCGGCGCGAGCGACAACACGATCGGCGGAACCACCGCCGCCGCCCGCAACGTCATCGCCG
>JAKAUH010000183.1 GCA_021818605.1 Planctomycetota bacterium | reverse complement strand
CGGACGCACGTTTCAACGAGGCGGCCCTGGCGGCCATCACCACGGCGCCCGGCATCCCGGCGAAACGGGTGGAGACGTATCGCCTCGCGCCCTGGGACCAGGACGACGCGATCGAGTACCTGCTGGCGACCGACCGGGATGCCTGCGCCTCGGTGATGGCCCGGCTGAAGCGCTCGGGGGATTTCTCGTACCTGGGCGGCATCCCCGAGCTGGCCGCGATCGTGCTGGACCGAATGGCGCGCGAGGCGTCGATCGCCGATGTCCGCGAGGCGCTGCGGATCGAGCTGGCGGACCGGCTCGGCGCCGACAACCGCCTGCGCAAACGGGTCGAATCCCTCTGCCTGGCCGCGGTGCGCCGGCAGACGGACGGCATCTTGCCGGCTTTCGGCAAGCCGCTGCCCGGCCCCCTGACCCGCCTGGTCCGCCACCGTCCCACAGCGCTGCTGGTCGCCGCCGACCGGATCGCCGCGATCGTCGAGACCGGGCGCGCGGACCCGGCGCTGGCCGGCCGCCACTCGCGCGAGCTGGTGCGCGAGGTCGCGCGGCGGCTCGCCGGCAACGCCGCGGCGATCAAGGTCCTCTCCGGCTGGATGCAGGCCCGGCATCGCGGCTTGCATTCGCTGGTCGCCAGCCTGCTGTGCGCCGCCTCCCCCGACTGGCGTCCCGAGTCGGGCCGGCGGCCGAACCTCGAAGGCGCCTACCTCACCGGGGCCCGGTGGTCGGACGTGGACCTCGCCGGAGCCGACCTCCGGTCGGCCGATCTGTCCCGGGCCGACCTGCGCTGGGCCAACCTCGAGAAGGCCGACGCCCGCAATGCCGTGCTGTCCGGCGCCGACCTGACCCGGACGAATCTGAAACACTCGTGCGCGAGCGACGCCGACCTGACCCGCGCCAATCTGTCCCACGCCGATGCCTCGAACGCCGTGCTGAGGGGGGCGAATCTCCAGGACGCCTGCCTCACCCGTGCCTGGTTGTGGCGAGCCTACCTGATCGGAGCCCGGATCGACGGGACCGATTTCTCCGGCGCGAACCTCGAGGACGCCTGCCTGCGGGACCTGCCCCTGCGGCTGGCCCGGTTCGACGGCGCGCGGTTCGGCGGTGCCGATCTCACCGGTTGCGACCTGGAAGGCATGGAATTGCCCGGCGCCGACATCCACGACGCGAAGCTCCGCCACGCGGACCTGACCGCCACGCGAATGCCCGGCGCGAACGTCCTGGGCGCCGACCTGCGTAACGCCCGGCTGGCCGAGGTGAGCTGGCGGGGCGCCAACCTCCGCGACGCGGATCTCCGCGGTGCGGACTTCCACCTGGGCTCGACGCGCAGCGGCAAGCTCGACAGCCCGATCGCCTGCGAGGGAAGCCGCACAGGCTTCTACACCGACGACGACCTCGACCTCGACCGCCAGGTCAAGCCGGCCGAGGAGATCCGCAAGGCCGACCTGCGCGAGGTCGACCTCCGCGGCGCCGACATCCGCGACGTCGACTTCTACCTCGTCGACCTCCGCGGCGCCCGCTACACGCCCAACCAGGGAGCCCACTTCCGCCGCTACCGCGCGATCCTGGATGGGCCGACGGCGTAGATGCCAAGGTACGAGACGGCTCTCGTTCCGACGTCCCCACCACTCGCGTCATGCCGCGGGTATGAGCGTCAAATCAAGTGGGTTGTCTCGCTGCCATCCGGATTCGATGGGCGCGACAAGCCTGGTGTCGGATGTCGCCTCGATCGAACGTTCCTGGCCGACCTGACCACTCCGCTCTGGCCCATTCGTCCCCTGCCTTTCGGCCAGGCCACCTACCAGCTCGGCCATCCTCAATTCTGCGACCGTCGAGTCCTCCTCGATCAAGAGTACCGAGTGGTCACCCCGAAGGAACGCGTCCGCGGCATCGACCGGGCTACTCATCGTGACCAGCGGATGATCGAGAGCATCACCCCGCAGAAACTGGGTGGCCAGATCGGGAAATGCGATAAGTTCCTCATCCGTGAGCAAGAGAAGGTGACCCTGCGCGCACAGAATCGTGTACGCATCGAGAGCTAACTCCGATGAATTCGCCGGCAAACGCGACGGCATTGATCGTGTCTGTCGCGGGCTGAATCCAGGGTACTCTCGTCCCTTCGCTGGCCCCTCGTTCGAGAGGGAAGTGCAGGCTTCCGTCCTCCCCGGCGAAGCAAAGATTGTTCGTCCACGGACAATCGCCAACCCAACTGACATCCAGATCTGGAATCTTGTAAAACTTCTCTTCAATTCGGCTCATTACCGGATTTCTCTCTTATCTGGCGTGCTTGCCCTTTACGAGGCGCTTCCGTTGATTCTCGGTAATCAATCCGGACTCGGTCATCTCCCTGACGGCCTCGTGCGGGGCGCCATACTTCCGCTCCGTCCTGTCGTGTTCCAGACGAGTGACCGGCCAGACGGGATATCCATGCCATGGATAATCCCCCTGGGGGACAGGAAACTCTGCGACCTGCTCCTCGCGAGTCCCCAGCATCAGTCCACCTCAGGACATCGCGCGCAGCGAGATCGGCCTCCGCATCTGTGTGAAAACCAGCGGCGAGGAACCGGCTCCGCCCGGGGAGATCCCCGGCTCCCCGCGCGCGGATATCGTGATTCAAGGCGCGGTCTTGCCCGTCACCTTCCGGATGAACTCCACCTCCGAGGCGATGTACGGCGTGCCGTCCGGGCGGAAGATATCGTGGAACCAGACGGGCGGCTCGGACGTGTACGGCTTCTGCCACGAGTCCCACGGGTAGATCGTCTGCGACTTGCCCGCGACGAATCCCCAGTTATAAGCGCCCACATGTTCCTGCTTGAAGTAGGGCAGCATCGGGTCGAACCGGCTGCCCATCGGCCGGGCCATGTACTCGGTGCAAAGGATCGGACGGCCGTGACGCTTCAGCGACTCGACGTCCTTCTTCAACTCGGCGAGCGGCCGGTAATTGTGGAAGCTGATGACGTCCGAGTGGTCGAGCATCAAGCGGTTGGCCGGCGAGAGCTTCGCGGGGTCATCCAGCCGGCCGATCCAGACGCCCGCGGTGAGCGGCTGCGAGGGGTTCACCTCGCGAGCCCAGGCGAACGTCTTCCTCAGCAGGGCCAGGGCCAGCTCGGGCTTGCCCTTCGGCTCAAGACGGCCGTAGCTCGACCCATTGGTGTTATCGGGCTCGTTGAACAGGTCCCAGGCGTGAATGCGCCGGTCGTCGCGAAAGCGGCCGATGACCCCCGTGACATACGGCTTCAGCGAGTCGTGCCGCGCCGGGTCGCCGAGGATCCGGGCGCCGGGGCTCTGCACCCAGCCCGAGTTGTGCAGGCCCGGCTTCGGCGCGCGCTGCTTGCCCAGCTCCGGCGACGGGTCCCAGACCGCGTCAAACACGACGAAGACCACGCCGATCCTGTGACGGTCGGCGATCTGGAGGAAGCGATCCATCCGCGTCAGGAACCCCGGCGCATCCTGCTGCCAGAGGAGGTCGTGGAGGAACACGCGGACGCTGTTGAATCCCAGGCTCTCGGCCCAGCCGAGCTCGCGGTCGATCGTGGCCTCGTCGAAGGTCTCCGCCTGCCACATCTCGAGCGGGTTGATCGCCGTGCTCGGGATGAAGTTGCAGCCGACGAGCCACGGGTGCTCGCGGGCCCAGGCGGCGGCCCGCTCCCGCGTCCAGCGCCCGGGCGCGGCGGCCGAGCCCGCCTCCTGGCTTCGGGCCGGCCGGGGAGGGCCGGCAACGCCCAGAACGAGCACCAGTGCGGTCAACAGAACAGAGGCCAGACGTCGCTTCATGGGGTGGTTCCTTCGATGTCACCGGACGGGGCGGGCCCGACGGCCTGACTGGTCGCGCCCGATCCCCAGAATCGCGTCGCGAGTCTACCAGAACGGATCGCGGATTCCGAATCCCCGCCAGCCGCCCGCACCGGTCCTGAAAGACGCAAAAGCGCGGGACTGTCGCCAGGATACCGGCATCCCGGCCCGTCGCCCCGAGATCCGCTGCCGCGTACACCTGGAATCCGAAGTCGATTTCGTCAGCGTCCCTGAGCCTGGCGCGGACCCGATCCGATCCGACCGAAGTAGGTCAGGCTCTCAGCCCGACCCGATCCGATCCGATTCGATCCGATCCGACCGAAGTAGGTCAGGCTCTCAGCCTGACGCGGTCCCGACCCGAACGGAACGGATCGAACTGGACCGGACTGGACCCGACCGGGTCAGGCTGAGAGCCTGACCGACTTCCGATCCGGGCTCGATCCCGTCCGGCCGTCGTGGGTCGCGTTCCTCCCGGCCTCAGACTCCGGCCCGGTCTCCCTGCGACAGACTCAAAAGCGCGGGCCTTCGCATTGCCCGTTTGGGCGATCCAGGGTAAGTTGACCGGCGATCGGGACCATCTTCGCGATGGTCAGAAGCCGACAACAAGGAGGTTGCCATGCCGAGGACCGCCCGCCGCACCCTGGGTTTCGAATCGATGGAGGGCCGGATCCTGCTCTCCCACGGAATCGGCCACCACCACGTGGCCATGCACCACGACCGGGCCGCGATGACCCACTTCATGCTCAACGGCAAACTGGTGGGTATCCCGTTCGGCTCGATCGGACAGAACGGCATCAATGTTTCATCGTTCACCCTGACCGGCCGAACGAAATCGATGGGCAAGGTCGCCGGCTCGCTCAGCCTGACCGACACCATGATCTCGCCGGGCAGGCGGCCGGACCTGAGCAACGCGACACTGACCCTGGACAACCGCCGGGGCAGCGTGCAAATCAAGATGGCCGCCTCGCCGGGAAACCGCTACGTCTTCATCGTGACCGAGGGCTCGGGCGCCTATTCCTCCGCCTACGGCTCGGGTATCGCGGCCATTCTGTACAACTCCCGGATGCACGAGTATCAACTCGGCCTCCGCTCGAGCAAGTACTGAGCACCCAACGTCTGCGTGGCTCACAAACCGGACAGCGACTCCCGGACCGAACCCGACCCGGTCCGGTCCGATGCGGGTCTGGTCGGCTCTGTCCGCCAATCCGATCCGATCCGATCCGATCCGACGCGATCCGTGCCCGCGCGTGTCGAGCCGGTCGCACTCACCCGCCCGGCGATCGCGGGATAACTCACCGCGACAGGCCGGCGGCCCGACTCCCGGTAGGCCAGGTCTCCGCATTGCTCGCGGGGGTCTTGGTTGTCGCGGCCGCGCGCCCGGCCCACGACCCCGCCATCTCGTCGGTCTCGCCATCTCGTCCGGGCGGAGTCGCAACCACCGCGGCCATCGCCGCTCACGCGGTCATCGGGTATGGCCCCGGGAAAGCACGCCGCCAGATTGTTGCCGCCACGCATCTCCCGATGTCCTCGACCGGCCGGATGTCCGCCCCGCAACCGCCCAGACCGTCACGCGAGAATGTTGGCCCCCGTAACCCTAACGCGGCCGGGCCACAATCTCCGGCTTCGCGATGAGACCTCACCGATGACGCCGAGGCAGCCGGATTCCACGCAGAGACGCAGCGAAAACCCCGGACGGATCAGAGTCCCGATCTCGCGGAGAGTCCCGGCGCGGCCGGGCCGCAATCCCTCAAAGATGACTAACCACAAAGGCACAAGGGCACGGAGATGAAAACCGAGATCGTCCTCTCTGCGTCTCGGCTCGCTCGGCGTATCCGCGTGAAACTCCCCCTCCGCCAGATGCGCGCACCCCGCAGAAATCCCACGGAGAACGACTCGCACAGGTGCCATGTCCCCCGACGGCGCAAGGCCCCGCACCCGATCCGGCAATGCGGCCCGAACTTCGCCAGCACTCCTGGCCGTTCCTCCCGCCACCGGATGCGCGCCCAGAACCGATCGGCCCCACTTCACTCCTTTTTGAATTCACCCAGCGAGAAAAGCCGTTACGTTGCCCAGAATCAACACAAACCAAAGGAACTCATTCTGACACCAGCGCGCCATCTTGAAGACCTGAGAAGATTGCCTATAAGTGAATTGTGGATTACGAATACCATGAGACCTTGGGGTCCAGATAGAGGCCCCGCGAAGAAGGCCTACCTTGCGATGACAACATGAGCAGAAAACGACCGTGAGCTGGCTGGCCAGGATGATACCGGGCCGACCTGCTGAACCGAGGCCGGGATCGGGGCCATGATGCCTCCGAGAAAGCGGCCGTGCCGTGCCGCGCCGCGCCGCGGGCGGGAAAGTCCCGGCGCCACTCGATCGGCGTGACGACTGACGCTCGGGGCTCGCGGATCGCGCGACGCGGCGCGGAACCGGCGTTCGCCGTCCGCGCCGCGGATTCGCGGCCCGGTCTGATGCGAGAGGTGCCGCCGGCCGCCACGCTCGACGAGCCGAATCAGGCCGGGCCGTCGTCCGCGGCAGTCCGCTTGCCAGATGAATGATCCCGGACCGGACCGGCTGAAAACTTATGTGATGCGAGACAATCAAAAGCGAACAGTTTTCAAACTGGAGAGAGGCTTTCGAGACCAAAGGGTCTGACTCTTTTTTCCGCTTCACCGACTTCTTTTCCGTTTCAACACTCAGGAAAGACACCATGACCTTGGCGACACGATTGACTGTGGCGATCCGTTCAAAAGCGACGATGGCCGTCGCCGTGCTGATGGCGGCGGCCTCGATGGCGACGGCTCCCGCGCCGGCCCAGGCCGGGTCCATCACCTACACCACGGCAAAGGGGGCCACGACCACCGGCGGCTCGGTCGACGCGAAGGCCGTCTTCACGCTCAAGACGAATGAGGTGGACATCACGCTCACCAACCTCCTGTGGAACCCGACGGATGATGCCCAAATGATCAGCGCACTGAAGTTCAACGTCAGCGGGGCGAGCGGCACGAACACCGCCAGCCTGACATCCAGCAGCGGCAATACCTCGACGATCTCGAGCGGCGGCTCTTATACCTCCGGCGTGGCCACCAATCCGTTGCCCGCGTGGAATGCCACCAACGCGGGGACCTCGCTCGAGCTGAACGCCCTGACCGGCGGGAAGCCGAAGGACCTGATCATCGGGCCGGATAGCGCCGGCGGCTTCTCCAAATCTGGGTCGTATTCCAATGCGAACAGTTCCATTATTGTGCACGACCCGGTCGTACTGGGGTCGGCGACGTTCGTGATCGACATCAAGGGCGTGACATCGGACAGCCAGCTTGGCAGCGTGGTGTTCCAGTTCGGCACGACGTCTGGCTCGAACCAGTCAGACGGTGTGCTGAGCGTGCCCGAGCCCTCGACGATGGCAATGGGCCTGTCGGCGATGGCGATGGTGGCCGGCGCGCTGGTGCGCCGTCGGCGGCGGTCGGCCTGACACGGCCGGCGATCGGCCCGCAGGGCTGAAGAAAAGGCGACGCAACCCAACCCATCCGGCGACGGCGGGCACCA
>JAKAUH010000979.1 GCA_021818605.1 Planctomycetota bacterium | reverse complement strand
CTGCCTCCGGGCTTTCAGGCTCCGAAATCTCCGTGACCAACGAGGGCCGCGCCCGCCGAGATCGTCGCGAGGGTTGAGCTCGGGTTAGAATGGACAGAAGGAATTGCGAGTCCATCCGGAGCGCGAAACATGTCCACCGCGACTATTCTGAAGCGCTACACACCCGAGGAGTACCTCGACCTCGAACGCAAGGCTGCGTTCAGGAGCGAGTACCGACGCGGCTATATCACTGCAATGGCGGGGACAAGCCCGGAGCACAACACGATCGCCCTGAACTTCGCCAGCGAGGTCAGGGTCCGGCTGCGGGGCCGGCCGTGCCGGGTCTACATGAGCGACGTCCGCCTCCTGGTCTCGCCTACGGGCCTGTACACGTATCCCGACATCATGGCCCTGTGTGGCGCGGCGGAGTTTGCGCCCGGGGATCTCGAAACGCTCACCAATCCCTCGATGATCGCCGAGGTGCTCTCTCGCACTACCGAGGCCTACGATCGCGGCGAGAGGTTCGAGGATTACAAGACCATCTCCTCTTTGAAAGAGTATCTACTGATCTCGCAGGATCGCGTCCTGGTCGAGCGCTTCGAGCGCAAAGGCCAGGATTGGGAGCGCACCGAGTACCGGGATATCCGACAAACCGTCGTCCTTCAGTCGCTCGGTTGCGCGATCCCGCTACGCGAGATCTATGCCGGCCTGCCCTTCGCCAGCGGGCTTTGAGCAGTCTTGTTCAAGGGCTGATGAGCCATCACGGGGCCGATCCGGTGGCCGCCGCGATCATCCTTGGGCGCGGCGGGCTTGAGTAGTCCCGCTACCCGTCGCCGGGCAGACCGGCGAGTGACGAAGTCTCTCGCCGGTCCGGTGCGCCAGTCCCAGCAGTCAACGGAGTCAAATGAACTCGTTGATGAGATTCTCGAGCATCTCCTGTCGTCCGCTCGCGTTCCTGGCGGCGTCGCCCTTGGGGAGGATGTAGGCTTCCAGGTCGCTGAAACTGGCCTGGCCTCCCTCGACGCGGCGGCCCAGCTCGCAGTCCCAGCTCCGGTATCGCTCCTTGACGAACCCCGCGAGCCGGCCGTCGGCGATGATCGCGCGGGCGATCTTGAGGCCGCGGGCGAACGCGTCCATGCCGCCGATGTGCGCGTGGAACAGGTCGATCGGCTCGAAGCTATCGCGCCGGACCTTGGCGTCGAAGTTGACGCCGCCGGTGGTGAACCCGCCCATGTTCAGGATGCAGAGCATGCACTGCGTCGTCAGGTAGACGTTGGTCGGGAACTGGTCGGTATCCCAGCCGAGCAGGTAATCGCCTGTGTTCGCATCGATCGAGCCGAGGGCCCCGGCGCCGATGGCGGCCTCCATCTCGTGCATCATCTCGTGACCGGCGAGCGTGGCGTGGTTGGTCTCGAGGTTGAGCTTGAAGTGCGGCAGGAGATCGTACGTGCGCAGGAAGTTCAGGCAGGCCGCGGCGTCGGAGTCGTACTGGTGCTTGGTCGGCTCCTTGGGCTTGGGCTCGATGTAGAACGTCCCCGTGAAGCCGATCTGCTTCTTGTAATCGACGGCCATGTGGAGGAAGCGGCCGAGGTGGTCAAGCTCGCGCTTCATGTCGGTGTTGAGCAGCGTCGAGTACCCCTCGCGTCCCCCCCAGAACGTGTACCCGGCGCCGCCGAGATCGTGGGTGACCTCCATGGCCTTCTTGACCTGGGCCGCGGCGAAGGCGAAGACGTCGAAATTGGGACTGGTCGCCGCGCCGCTCATGTAGCGCGGATTGGTGAACAGGTTGGCGGTGCCCCAGAGCAGCTTGACCCCGGTCCGCGCCTGCTCGTCCCTGAGGACCTTGACGACCTCATCGAGATTCGCGTGGCTCTCCTTGAGGGTGCGGCCCTCGGGCGCCACGTCGCGGTCGTGGAAGGCGTAAAACGGCACGCCGAGCTTGTGGAAGAACTCGAAGGCCGCCTGAACGCGACGCTGGGCGTTGGCGACCGAGTTGCTGCCGTCATCCCAGGGCCGGACCGCCGTGCCAACGCCGAAGGGGTCCGACAGCGTATTACAGAATGTATGCCAGTAGGCGACGGAGAAGCGGAGGTGTTCCTTCATCGACTTCCCGTCGATGACCTCGTCGGGGTTGTAATGCTTGAACTCCAGCGGGTTCCGCGACCGGGGACCGCCAAACGAGATCTTCGACACCTCGGGAAAGAACTCGGACATCGGCGCAACCTGACCTCTCTGTTTCCTCTGTTTCTGGCCGACGCTGACACGCTCGAAGGAAAAGGGGACCGGCTCCGAGTCTTCGAGGTGCCTGTCCCCTTTTCCTTCGAGCTTCTTCGGACGACCGCCAAGCCGTTAATGTAAGGAGACGCCGCGATCCGGGCAACCCCCTTGCCCGCCTTTTGACGGGCGTGGGTCCGGTCCTGCACGCGCCGACGAAGGCTCTCTTGCCGCCGGCCGGTCGGGTCGTTATCTTCAGAAAGTAGGAAGTCGACCGGTCCCCACCGGCCGATCCTTCGGGCGGCTAACTCAGCGGTTAGAGTGCCATCCTCACACGGTGGAAGTCGCTGGTTCGAATCCAGCGCCGCCCATTATCATTTCGCGTTGCCTCGTGCACTTGCTCGAGGCGGGATCATCGAAAATCCCTCGACTGGTGGCCAAGTTCCGGCAGCCGGCCGGTCAGATCCTCGAACCGATCGACGATCAGGTTGATCACGCCCTCCTGACTTTGCAGCTTGCCCGACGCGATCAGTGCCGCGCCTCGATTGGCCACGCGGCGATAGCGCTCCCACACCTGCGGCCGGACGATCAGGTTGGCCGTGCCCGTCTTGTCCTCCAGCGTCATGAACGTGATCCCCTTGGCCGTTCCGGGCCGCTGGCGCGAGAGGACCAGGCCCGCGATCCGATAGCGGCGGTCGGGCTCCAGCTCTTTCAGACTTGCCGCCGGTACAACGTTCAGGGCGTTCAAAAACGCCCGCAGCTCGCCCACGGGGTGACCGCGAAGTGAGAGTCCCTGCGCGTGGTAATCCAGGACGACCTCCTCGGGTGGAGAGAGCTTGGGCAAGGAGGGCGGCGGATCCTCGTCGACGAGCCCGGCGAACAGGGGCAGGGGCCGGGCCACGGCCAGCGAGCTCCAGAGCGCGGGGCGGCGCGGCAGGCCCAGCGAGCCGAAGGCGTCGGCGGATGCCAGCCGCGCGAGGACCGCGTTCGTCAGCCGCGTCCGAACGGCGAAATCGCCGTGGGAGCGGAATGGACCGGCCTCGCGGGCATGGACGATCGTCCCGGCCACCAGATCCGGCAATCCCTTGATCATGGAGAAACCAAGTCGTACCGCGAGCTCTCCATCCCCATCACGTCTTTCGATCGTCGTTTCCCACTCGCTCTGATTGACGTCGACCGGCCTGATTTCCACGTTGTGCGCCCTCGCGTCGGCCACGAGCTGCGCGGGGGCGTAGAAACCCATCGGCTGGCTGTTCAGGATCGCCGTCAGGAAGATCGCCGGATGATGACACTTGATCCAGGCCGAGACATAGACCAGTAGCGCGAAGGACGCTGCATGGGATTCGGGAAACCCATATGAGCCGAATCCCTCGATCTGTCGGAACAGGTTCCGGCTGAATTCCTCGGAATAGCCCCGGGCCAGCATGCCCTGGATGAGCTTCTGCTCGAACTGCTCGATGACGCCGGTCCGCCGCCAGGCGCCCATCGCCCGGCGGAGTTGGTCGGCCTCGCCGGGCGTGAAGCCGGCCGCGACAACGACCAGCTTCATCGCCTGCTCCTGGAACAGCGGTACGCCGAGGGTCTTCTCCAGAACCGCGCGCACCTCCTCATTGGGATAAACGACCGCCTCCTGGCCGCTCCGCCGCCGCAGGTAGGGATGGACCATGTCCCCCTGGATCGGCCCGGGACGCACGATCGCCACCTCGATGACCAGGTCGTAGAAACACCGGGGCTTGAGTCGCGGCAACATGCTCGACTGGGCGCGGGACTCGATCTGGAACACGCCGACTGTGTCGGTCCGCTGGATCATGGCATAGACCGCGGGATCCTCGGCCGGAATCGTCGCCAGGGTGAGACCTTGACCGGCGTGCTGTGCCATCAGGTCGAGACATCGCCGGATGGCCGAGAGCATCCCGAGGGCCAGGCAATCGACCTTGAGGATGCCGAGGGCGTCGAGGTCGTTCTTGTCCCACTGGACGACGGTGCGGCCGCGCATGCTGGCGTTCTCGATGGGCACCATCTCGCAGAGCGGGCCCTGGGTCAGGACCATGCCGCCGACGTGCTGCGACAGGTGCCGGGGGAAACCGAGCAGCTCGCGGACCAGGTGGATCAACTGCCGGGTGAGCCGGCCCGATGGGTCGAGCCCCGCCTCGTGCAGGCGGGCGGGCAACCGATCGCCGGCGTCGTGGTGGCCGACGACCTTGCTCAGGTGATCGACCCGGTCGAGCGACAATCCCAGCGCCTTGCCGACGTCGCGCATCGCCGACCGCGGCCGATAGGTGATCAACTCGGCCGTCATCCCCGACCGTTCGCGACCATATTTGTCATAGATGTACTGGATCACCTCCTCGCGGCGCTGGTGTTCGAAATCGACGTCGATGTCGGGCGGCTCGTCGCGGTCCTTCGAGATGAACCGCTCGAACAAAAGATCGATGCGGTCCGGGTCCACGGCCGTCACCCCCAGGCAGTAACACACCGCCGAGTTCGCCGCCGAGCCTCGACCCTGGCACAGGATGCCGCGCTCGCGCGCGAAGCGGACCAAATCCCAGACCGTCAGGAAATAGGCCGCATAATTCAACTCGTTGATGATCGTCAGCTCACGCTCGACGAGGTCCCGGATTCTCGACGGCATTCCCGCGGGATAACGTTCCTGCGCGCCGGCCCACGTCAAATGGGTGAGGTACGAGAGGGGCGTCTCGCCTGTGGGACAGAGCTCCTCGGGATAGCTGTACCGCAGCTCGTCGAGCGAGAACGCGCAGCGATCGGCGACCTCGCCGGTGCGCTCGATGGCGGCCGGGCACTGGGCGAAGACGCGAAGGATGTCCTCGACCGGGCGCAGGCAGCGTTCGCCGTTCGGAAATCGGGCGGCACCGAGCGCGGACACCGTCGTCTTCAAACGGATCGCGGTGAGCACGTCCTGGAGATAGCGTCGACGCGGATGGTGAAAATGCACGTCGCCTGCAACGACCAGCGGGACGCTCGCATCCCAGGCGGCCTGTTGCCATCGCCGCAACCGCCGGTCGTCGGCGACGCCGCGATGCAGCTCGGCCACGGCGTAGGTTCGATCGAGGAACACCTCGTGCCATCGCGAGAGCCCAGCGGCAGGTCCGTCATCGGCCGACAGCAGCACGCCGATCAGCAGTCCCGTCGCGTGCTCGGCGACATCCGCGAACGACAGCCGGCATTCACCCTTCGGAGCCTGTCGCCGGCCTCGGGTGATGAGTCGACAGAGCCGTCCATAACCGCCACGATCCATGGCCCACAGCGCGATCGGACCCGCGTCGTCGAGCGTGATCTCCGCGCCGACGATCAGCTTCAGCCCGGCCTCCTTCGCCGCCACATGAGCGCGAACCACGCCCGCAACCGAGTTCCGATCGGTCACGGCCAGGCCGGCATGGCCGAGCCGCGCCGATTCGGCAACCAGCTCGTCGGGGTGCGAGGCGCCTTCGAGGAACGAGAAGTTCGTCTTGCAATGCAGCTCGACGTAACGAACCGGTGGAGTGTCGGTATGAACGATCGCCGACGTTCGCTCGGGTTGATGGAGTTTCCGGGGCGGTTGCTCGGGCATGGGCGTTCAATCGAAGAACCCGTGAAGGAACCAGCGATCCGTGCGACGATCGCGGTAGAGCCAGGCATGAGTTCCGTCGTCCCACTCGGCTCGGTAGTAGTCGCGCTCGATGTCGGGGCCGCGCCACCAGCCCGTCGCGATCCGCTCGGGCCCCCAGGCGCGGACGACCGGATGGTCCTGCCCGCGCCACACGACATGGATCGGCGGCCCATCCAGAATGATCGACGAGACATTGACGGGCAGGGGACTGGCGAGGAGTCGTAGCGGCCGTCCGCGAGCGATCTCCGGTGGCAGGATGTACGGGTCGCTCCTGTTTGCGTCGGCGTTCATCCCTGGGACGAGCCGGGCGACGCACTCGGGCTGGGCGTCCGGCAGCACCTCGACGCGCAGGACGGCATTCGCATCGAGCCGGCTGCTCAGCCGATCGACCAGCGCGGCCAGAGTGCGCGAGCGATCCGGCTCGGGATCGTGGTCAAACCAGAGGCCCTGAGACTCCTCAACGCGGCCCAGTCGGAGCGCGGTCCAGCACACCGAGGTGACTCCGCCCGACCATTCCTGCCGCTCGAGCTGCAACTCGAGCAGCTTCTCCAGGTGCTCCGCCTCGCGCGTCGGCTCGGTGAGCCGGATCGCCATCGTGACGGGGCCACCCTCGGTCTGAATTTCTCCCTCCAGCTCATGAAGTCCCATGCCGTGCCGATCGGCCATCGCGAGAAGCTCGCGCAGCATCCGACGACAGAGCTCGACGAGTGCCAGGCGGTCGGCGATCGGTGTTTCCCACTCGCGGAAGGAGCACAGGGGTTCGACCAGCCGCTCGGAGACGAACGGCTCGGAGGACAGTCCGAGCGCCTGGTCGAGCCGACGGGGCAGGAGGGTCCCGAACCGCGCGGCAAGCGACTCTCGCGGCAGACGGAGGACCTCACCGATCGTATCCAGGCCGAGGGTCCGCAGGCGATCGAGGATTGCCGGCGGCAATCGCAACATCTCGATGGGAAGCTCCGCGACTGCCGAGTCTGTATTACCGGCTGGCACCACCGAAAACCGCGAGGTATGAGCCAGCGCCCACGCGGCTCCGACCGAGTCCGCCAGCGCGAGTTGAACGTTAAAGCCGCGGTCTTCCCAGTAAGCTCCGACGTGCTCCAGGAACGTCGGCTCCCCGCCCCAGAGATGCGTGCAGCCCTCAACATGCGCCAGGAGCGAGGTGGGTCGCGGTCCTTCCTCCAGGCCGACCAGCGGCGAGAAGCGCTGACACTCGAGCGCCAGCATTCGCAGAGCGGCGATGTCGGCGGCCTCGTCGGCGGGCAGGAAGACGGCGCGGGGCACGAGCGCCCTGGCCTCAGAAAGCGGGAGACCGGCGCGCACGCCCCGGCGTTCGGCGCCGGGGGTACTGTGGGTCACCACCGGTCGCTGCGACTGGACGCCGTGAAGGACGATCTCGGGCCGCTCAAGCACGGGCTGCTCGTGTCTCAGCCGCTGGATGGGCCAGTTCGGGAACCAGACGCAAATCACCCGCGGCATGGTCGATCTCCCATACCTGGGCGATGCCTCCGAGCCCGCCCCGGCGATATAGCACGTCG
>JAKAUH010000686.1 GCA_021818605.1 Planctomycetota bacterium | reverse complement strand
CTCAAGACGGTGCGGAAGACGGATGCCTCGGCGATCTTCCGGTTCAAGCACGAGTTTCGCGCGCTGGCCGACCTGTCGCATCCCAACCTGATCCCGCTGTTCGAGCTGTCGATGACGGGGGACGTCTGGTTTCTGACCATGCCCCTGATCGAAGGAGTCGACTTCCTGTGCCACGTTCGCCCGGAGCCCTCGGCTCGCAATGACTCGCTCGATTTCTTGCTCCAGGACGGCGGAACGACTCGGGGTGTCACAACTCAGAGGACGCTCGACAGCGGGGGCGGGACGGGCAAGCGAGCGGGTTGGCATTCCGAAAAGACGACCAATCCCGATCGCGCCGCGAGCGTGGGCAGCGGCCTGACCGAGACCTCCGCGGTTGAGTCGCACCCTGAGATCACGGGCGCCGATCCGCGGTCGCGCGAGACGGCCACGGTTCCCTTCGAGATTGGAACAACCATCGATGTTTCGCGCACCATCGATGCCGGGCTCGCGCGTCGAGTACGGACCAATCCGCGTCATGGGTGGGGGGATTATCCCCTCGACCGGGAACGGCTTCGGCGGGCCTTCCCGCAGCTCGTCCGGGGCGTGCTCGCGCTTCATGCCGCCGGCAAGCTGCACCGCGACATCAAGCCGTCGAACGTCCTGGTCAGGAACGACGGCACAGTCCTGCTTCTCGATTTCGGCCTGGTGGCGGAGTTGGCCATTCCGCTGACGGCTGAGGACCGGCCGGGCTCGGGTCCGCTGTACGACTCCGACGACAGCATGGCGGGCACCGCTGCGTACATGGCGCCCGAGCAGGCTGCGGGTGAGCCGCTCACGTCGGCGAGTGACTGGTATGCCGTGGGCGTCATGCTGTTCGAGTCGCTCACCGGACGCCTGCCCTATCAGGGACGGCTCCGCGAGGTGCTGCTCAAGAAGCAGGAGGTGGACGCTCCCGAGCCAATCGAGCTGGATCCGACGGTTCCGCCTGACCTGAACCGGCTCTGCGTCGAGCTGCTCCGCCGCAATCCGGCCGAGCGATTGAAGGGCGCCGAGATCCTCGTACGACTGGGAGAGGATGTCTCGGGGGAATACGCAATCCTCGACGATTCGCCGGGCCCCGTGATTCCCCTGGTCGGCCGGCAGGCCGAGCTCGAGGTCCTCGAATCGAGCTTTGCCGAGGTCCTTTCGGGCAAGACGGCCGTCGTCGAGGTGCACGGCCGCTCGGGGGCGGGGAAGTCGTCGCTGGTCCAGCATTTCCTCGAAGAACTGGCCGTCCGTCAGGACGTGGTGGTCCTCGCCGGGCGTTGCTTTGAGCAGGAGTCGATCCCCTACAAGGGGGTCGACCCGTTGATGGACGTCCTCACTCGCTACCTGGGCCGGTTCTCGTACCACGACGCCCGGGCGCTTTTGCCGGGAGACATCGGCGCCCTCGCCCGGATTTTCCCCGTGCTCGACAAGGTCGACGCGGTCGCCGGGTCGCAGCACGAGCCGATGGAGAGGTGCGACCCGCGTGAGCTGCGGGAGCGAGCTTTCGGTGCGCTCCGCGAGCTGATGGCCCGAATTGCCGCGTCCCGGCCGCTGGTTCTTTGCATCGACGACGTCCAGTGGAGCGACCTGGACAGCGCGGCCCTGCTCGCCGAGATCTTCCGGCCGCCCGATTTGCCGCGATTGATGTTTCTGGTCTGCTACCGTAGCGAGTACGTCGAGACCAGTGTGGGACTCCGGGAGCTCCGTAACGCTTTGCCTCCCGCCGGCCCTTCGTTCTTGAGGCACGAGGTGAGCGTGTTGCCTCTGCCGGCCGACTCGGCGCGCGAGCTGGCCCGGTTGCTCCTGAAATCCCACGGCACCGAACTCGAACTGGCCGCCCGAGCCGATCAGATCGCTCGGGAGTCGGGGGGCAACCCATACTTTGTCTACGAGCTGGCACGGCATGTAGCCGAAGGCGTCGCGCTTCCCTCCGGCGGGGATGGCCTGAATCTCGACGACGTCCTCTGGCGGCGTATCGAGTGCTTGCCCGAGGAGTCGCGTCGGTTCCTCGAAACGCTCGCCGTGGCCGGTCAGCCGGTCCGGATGGGATTGGCGTATGAGGCCAGCGGCCTGAGGACCTCGCAGCGGCAGATTGTCGCGGGCCTGCGGGCCGCGCGGCTGGTCCGAGGCACCGGACCGCGTCTGGACGACGACGTCGAAACCTACCACGACCGGATTCGCGAGGTCATCGTCGGAGTCATCGATCCCGAGCGGCGCCGATACCATCACGGCCGGCTCGCGGTGACGCTTGAGGCCGCCGGTGCCGCCGATCCTGAAACCCTGGCGGTCCACTTCCACGGTGCCGGTCAGACGGGGGAAGCGGGCCGCTATTATGCGGAAGCCGCCGACCTGGCCGCCTCGGCGCTGGCGTTCGATCGCGCGGCGAAACTGTATCGCCGCTCGATCGAGCTGCGACCGCTCGCGGGGGATGCCGGCCGTGGAATCCGCGTCCGCCTGGCCGAGACTCTGGCCAACGCGGGTCGTTGCGTTGAGGCGGCCGAGGAATATCTCGTCGCCGCGGTTGATGCCGGGACGGCCGAGGGGATCGAGCTCGAACGACGTGCGGCGTTTCACTACTGTGCCGGCGGAGAGATGGACCTCGGCCGCGAGGCCCTGAGGCGCGTCCTGGGCCGGGTTGGCATGAAGCTGCCGGACAGCAAGGTGCGTGCGCTGACCATGCTGCTGTTCAATCGCCTTCGGCTCGCGCTCCGCGGACTGGAGTTCCATGAGCGGGACGCTTCGCAGATCGAGCCCGAGGTCTTGCAGCGGATCGACCTCGCCTGGGCAGTCGGCACCGGGCTCGCGTCCAAGAACATCATCGTCGGCCCGGCGTTCCAGACCCTGAACCTTCTCTGGGCCCTGAAATCCGGCGAGCCGTTCCGCATCGCGCGTGCCCTGTGCTGGGAGGTCACGCAGACGGCGATCGAGGGCTTCTCCGCGCGGCGACGAACGGCCGTGATGCTCGAGGCCGCCGACACTCTTTGCCGGAAGCTTAACCAGCCCTACATCCGCGCGCTGCATCTGCTGGCTCGCGGCTATCGCAACTTCAACTTCGGGCGCTGGGCCCGCGGCCGGGCCTTGCTCGACCAGGCGATCGAGATCTTCCGCGAGCGGTGCACCGGAGCCGCGTGGGAGCTCGGACAGGCCAACACCTTCGCCCTCTGGTGCCTCTCGTACGAGGGGAACTGGCCCGAAATCCTCCGCCGTTGCGACCGGCTGCTCAAGGTCGCCCACGACACAGGCGACCTGTTCACCCAGGTCAACCTCGGCACCTTCATGCAGCCCCTGTGTTTGCTCGCCGACGATCGCCCCGAGGAAGCTCGGCGGCTGATCCAGGATTCGATCGGCCGCTGGTCGCCCGAGGAGTACAGTATTCAGAACATGACCGGGCTCATGGGCGCGACCTACGTCGACCTCTACTGCGGCGATCCGCAGTCCACCTTCGCCCGGCACTGCCGGGAATGGCCGGCACTCAATGGCGCCTTCATCCTTCGCTCGCAGATCTGCCGACTGCTCGTCGGCGAGCTTCGCGCCCGATCGGCCCTGGGCCTGGCCTTCATTTCCAGCAATCCCGTCCCCTTGTTGCGTGAGGTCGAGCGGCGGGCCCGGGCGATCGAGTCCGAGGATAGGCCCTACGCCAATGCCCTGGCGATGCTCCTCCACGCCGGGCTGGCCGTCCACCGTCGCAATCGGGCGGAGGCCGCCCGCCATTTGGAGGAGGCCGTTGAGCTGTTCGAGGATATCCCGATGCAACTCTTTGCCGCCGTGGCGCGTCGACGGCTCGGCGAGCAGCGCGGGGCCGACGACGGCCGCGAACTGGTCGCCTCGGCGGATCGATGGATGCTTGATCATGGAATCCTGAACCCCGATCGGATGGCGATGGCCATCACGCCCTGGTACACCCGATAACGACGCCAGCTCCCCCGTCAGCCGCGACCCATTCACCTCGGCCAGGTTCCCGTCGCATTCAGCACCTGGAAGTCGAAGTTGACATGCCACGCGCTTTCGACCGAGCCTCGCCAGGCGCCCGTACCGGGATCGACGCTCCCTCGCAGGCCCAGGTCGTCGACGATCGGATGACTGGCGTACGACTGGATCGTCACGTCGTAGTCGGCTGCGATCTCTCCCGCCTCGCGGAATGCGGTGACCCGCGCGGGTGCCTCGACCACCGCCTGGTAACAGGCGTCGGTGCCGATCGTGGCGTCGCGGAACTGCTTCAGAAAGACCATCAGCATCGTTCCGTGCACGACGAGATCGTACAGCTCCCCGATCATGCCCAGCCCTGGGATCGGCAGCATCCGCTCGGCGATCGCGGCCTTGAGGAGTGCCTCGCCCGTCTCGACGACCGAGCGGAACGTCCGCTTGAAGAGTCCTCCAGGCGGCGAGGTGCGCGTGATCTCGAACAGGCGCTGCCAGGTTGCCTTCGACTCCGGGCCGAATGACTCGACCGTGAGAGTGTTGACGAGGAAGTGGTCGGGATCATCGTGAGGCGGCAGCGTGAAGGACGACATGGCCTTGGGATAACCATAGATCTCGCGCCCCGAGGCGACGGCCCAGGTGTTGTCGACGAAGACATAGGGCAGGAACCACTGGAGCGCCTCGGCGATGAACACGCCCCCTTCCATCTTGCCTTTGAAGACGGGAACCCAGAAGGCGATGTCGGTCTCGGGCAGCCAGAACTGCTGTTCGGGCGACAGGTTGGTGCATGAGATCCGGCCGATCATCGCGACGATCAGCATGGCGCACGACGCCGCGGGGACGTACATGACCTGTCCCTGCGCGGGGCCGTTGAGATACGTGTTGCAGATCCGCCCGAGGGCCGCGCCGTCGGTCGCGAGCACGAAGCTGAAGAGGTGGCAGTCCCGCAGGTCGAGCGGCTGCGGGTAGGTCTGGGCACCTCCAGGCTGGATGAATCGCGGGAGCCGGACGTCGGACATGGTCGGTCACCTCCGCTGGGTAGGGTTGAACGAGACGCGTCTGGAGCGCTGGTGAGGTGGCCTCATCGCTGCGCATTGGGGGCGCCCACGATCGTGCGGGGCGAGCCGGTGAGCGCGCGGCACGCCATCAGGCCCGAGGTGACGGCCGCCTCGACGCAGCCGGCGTTGAAGCCGTTGACTGTCCAGTCGCCCGCGATGTAGAGGTTCAGGAAGCCGCAGATCTCGGAGGTGAGTCGATACCGCGTACTGCCCGCCACCGACATGACGTAGCGCCCGGATGGCTCGACGCTGGCCGTCCAGTACTGCGCGGTGAAACGATCGGGGCCGGGCGGAACGCTGGGCGCGACGACCCAGTCCCAGTTGATCGCCTTCGGGCCCTGGGGTGCGACGGCCCTGGGCCAGATGGGCGCGATCTCGGTGGTGAGGAACGCGATCGATTGCTGCTTGACCCGCTCGGACTGGGCGGCGGGGTAGGCGGGATTCGGAACCGGCGGTGGGATCGGGCCGGTTTCCTCAAGCTGGCTACAGTAGTAGGAGATGTTGCGGACATCATCCGCCGCCGGCCAGCTCTCCATGGCGATCAGGTGGCTCATGTCGGCTCCCGACCAGGGATAGGCCGCCCAGATGTTGGGCTGCACCGGACCGTCGACGCTCGAGGGATTCCATCCCATCGCCTGGCTATCGTGGTTGCCCCAGACCTGGCAGGCCTGGGTCGCGACGGTCTGCACGCCGTCGAGCATCGCCTTCCACGCGGGATTTGCCTCGGCCAGCTCGCCGGTGATGCAGGGAAGCGCCCCGATCGAGATGCCGAGCACCACCAGGTCGAAATCCACCCCGCGCTTCAGCGAAAGCTTGCCGACGTCCGGCCAGTCGGTCCAGGGCGACTCGAGGTCGTAACCTCCCTTCTCGAGCTGCTGGCCCTGCTCGAGCTGGGCGTAGAGCGGATCGCTCGGCCAGCACTCGAGCCCGTGGATCGGGGGTGTCAGCGGCGCGTATTCGCCGTCCGGGTTGGCCTGCCTCGCCGCTTCCGTGAGGGTCGCCTGGAGGCCCAGATCGATCCCCTCGATGTACTGCTTGGTGGTTGAAAGCCGGATCTGTTCGACGCGGTGAAAGAAGCGGAATCTGACGCCTCGGTGCTTGAGGACCTTGTAGATCGGCGTGAAGATTGTGTCGCCCATCCCGGCCTTCATCCGGTAGACCGGCGCCCCCCGGTAGCCGAACGCCACCCGCAGGCAGATCTGCAAGGCGACGCCCGCCGCGATGTTCGGACGGCGGTCGTCTCCCTGCTCATAGGCGAAGACCAGGTCGTAGATGGCCCGCACCGGTGCCGACCACGCGACCTCGCGGGTCGCGCCGTGGCGGCGCAGCCACGCCTGGTACTCATGGCTATCGATCACGTCGAAACCTTCGTAGATCACGCCGTCGCGGATCATCCCCTTCACCATCGCACCCGCTAGATTCAGTAGGATCCAGAGTCGATGGAGGTCCATGCTCGTGGTCAGCTCCTTCTCGATGGAATCCCGCAGGCTCGCGAGGAAGCGATCGACCAGGTCGACGATGGCCGACTGCTGACCGATGGTGTGATTCGCCGGGTCAGCATGCATCGCCTCGGCCAGGTCGCGGGCCCGGTGCAGGGATGTGACCGGATGCTCGACGGCGGCGACGGCGCCCTCGACGATCCGCTCGCAGCCGGTGATGACCTCCTGGACCCAGGTCGTGACAATGTGCACCGCGTGCGCCTGGACGAATTCGCGGACGAGGGTGTGTCCGGCCTCCTCGACCCGGCGCACCATGAAGTCGAGCAACTCCTTGACATAGTCCCAGGGCGAGAGCCAGAGGCCGCCGGTGCCCGGGACCAGGTCGTTCGTCGGCAGGACCGTCGTCCACGGGAGCCACTGGTCCTGGAAGTGGTCCATGACCGTGACCAGGCTGTTCGGCATGAACGCGTCGGTCCAGGTCGGGAATGGGCTGCCAGGCGTGAGATTGTGCTCTCGGCATTCGTCGTAGCAGCGCTGGATCATGTCGAACGCGTTGTGATAGCAGCCCATCCAGACGTGCAGCCCGTGTTCCTCGATACGCTGACCGGCCGCCGCGTTCCGTCCGCTGGCCCCCTTGCCGCCGAGCCGCCAGCCGAGCTGATAGACGGTGATCTCGTAACGGTCCTGCCATCCCGGCTGGTCGGTCAGAGCGATGATCGTGGAGAGGCTTCCCAGTCCACCACCCAGCACGGCGATCCGTTTCTTGACTTCGGTCCCAGGGCTCATCGACGCGTCCTCGCGGGGGTTTGCACTACGCTCATGCCTTCATCGGTCGCGATGGTTATAACAGAGACCAGTACCAATTGGCAGTAACCCGTTCTCACGACGTGCCTGGCTCCTTGCGGGCGACCGCGATTCTGCTAT
>JAKAUH010001000.1 GCA_021818605.1 Planctomycetota bacterium | reverse complement strand
CCGAGATGGTCCGGATCGCCGAGCGGTTCGCGCGGGTTCACCCGAACGGGCCGCTCCGCGACCGCTTCCGCTACAGTGAGGCGCTCGGCTACTTCCACCTCGGGCAGCTCGACCGCGCCATCGCCGCGGCCAGGGCGATCGTCGGCACCGACGCCAGGGCGCCCGCGCCCGGCGATTCGCGCGAGTCGGCCGCCGTGCGCACCCAGGCGCTCGCGCTGCTGGGGCGAATTCATGAGGCCCGGCTCGAACCGGCCGAGGCGCTGGCTTACTATCGACGGATCGCCGCCCGCGTCGTCGACGCGGAAGATACCGTCGAAGCACTGACGGCCAGGGTGCTGCGCGTCCCCGAGATGACGATCGTCCGCCCGGATCGCGCCGAGGGCCAGGGGCGCCTGACGATCGAGGTGACCTATCGCAACCTTGCCGAGCTGGACGTCCGCGTGTATCCGGTCGACCTGCTGCGGCTCTTCGGCGGCGTTGGCAACGTTCGGGCCAACCCCTCGGCGGACCTGGCCGGCATCCGGCCGGTTCACCAGTCGCGGCTGACGCTGGAGCGCGGGCCCGGCGGCGTGGACGTGGGCAGCCGCGAGCGTCGGGTCGAGCTGCCGGTCGCGGGCGAGGGGGCGTACCTGGTGATTCTCCGCGGCGACGACCGGTTCGCCTCGGGCCTGGCGGTGCTCACGCCGCTGGAGCTGGAAGTGACACCCTCGACCGCCGGCGGCCGAATCCGCGTCGCCGTGCGCGACGCGGCGACCGGGCATGGCGTGCCCGGCGCACAGGTGAAGGTGCTCGGCTCGCGCGGACCCTCGGCCCGCCAGGGTGAGACCGACCTCCGCGGCGTCTTCGTGGCCGACCCCGTGGACGGCCGGATCACCGTCGTGGCCCGCGCCGGCGCGAGTCGCTATGCCCTGTACCGCTCACCCGCCGAGGAGGACGAGGACCGCACCCCGGCGGCGACCCAGGCATCATCACCACCCGCCCGCCGCGGCGAGGCCGACGAGGTCCTGCGTCCGTCTGCCCGCAAGGACGCCGAGCGCCGGTTCCAGCGAAAGGAGAGACGCGGCGGCATGGGCGGCATGGGCGGCATGGGCGGCGGCATGATGGGGGGCGGGTTCATGTAGGGCGGATATTGCGAAGTGGAAATCGACCCGATCCAGCCTCCTGCACAGAGCACAAAGTCCATGCGAAAGCGGTACGATCCGACAACAAAGGACATCCTGTATCGGGATCCTCCCGCCTGGATGTCTTACATGCAACTGAGCGCGGCCGGCCGGCCGATCGAGGTGATCGACGCCGATCTCTCGACCGTTCCGTCCGAGGCGGACCGAGTCTACCGCGTCGGAGGCCCTCATCCTTATCTGGTCCACGTCGAGATGCAGAGCCGGCACGACAGTCGCCTCGCGCGCCGGCTCTGGCGCTATAACGCGCTGCTGGACCTCAAGTACCACCTTCGGGTGATGAGCGTCGCGCTGCTTCTGCGTCGCGAGGCGGGGTCGAGGAAGCTGAACGGATCGCTGAACCTGAGCTTGCCGGGCGGCGAGCCCGTTGTGAGCTTTCGCTATCGTGTTGTCCGGGCGTGGGAGCACCCGGTTGCCCCCATCCTGGCGGGACCCCTCGCCACTCTACCGATGGCGGCGCTGGCCGACGTGTCGTCCGACGATCTGCCCGACGTCCTTGAAAACATCGACTCCCGCCTGGCTGCGGAGGCGCCTCCCTCGGAGGCTGTTAGAATCATGGCATCGACCCTGATTCTGGCCGGCATGCGATTAACTCCGGACGACGTCGACACCCTCAGACGGAGGCTACGGACCATGAACATCCTGAAGGACTCGTCGTTCTACCAGGTGCTTCTCAAGGAAGGGAAGGAACTGGGCCTGGAGGAGGGGCTGCGGCTGGGCCAGCTCAAGGAGGCCAGGAAGCTCCTGATTCGTCTCGGTCGGGCTCGCTTCGGCCGGCTCCCGAATCCCACCCGCGCCGTAATCGAGGGCATCGACGACCTCGAGCGGCTCGAGCAACTCAGCGAACGCATCCTTACCGCCACGAGCTGGGACGACCTGCTGGCCGGGGCGATCGCCTGAACCTGCGCCCGTAACCTCCGCCGGACCGAGACTGGCCTTTGAGATGATCGAGGACGCCTCTCATGCTCGCCCTCCGCCGCTTCGGGACCTCAACGCCACTCGGGACATCCCAGGACGGTCGCGGGGCGCTGGGGCACGAGATGGACCTTGCGAGTCTCAACGTCGATGACGCAGAGCCTCGGGTCGCGCGGGGTCACCTGGCCTCGGGTTCTGGTCGGGTGTATAGTATCAAGGCGGATATCAACAGCAGCGAGCCCGCCGACACCAGCCCGGGAGGGGATGCCAGTCATGAGCCGATCCGATGCCCCCGCGCCGAAGGGCCGCGGGGCGGGATACAACCCGGGGAATCGCTTCGAGCCGACGCATCGCGAGCTGGAGCTGGACCAGGTCGAACAGGACGACGAGTACCTCGCCGCGCTCGGGCGGCCGGCGACGCAGTACCTGCCCGATCGCTCGCGCTCGATCATCGCCGAGAACGACAGCCCCGACGTCGGCTTCGACGCGAGCATCAATCCTTATCGCGGTTGCGAACACGGGTGTATCTATTGTTATGCGAGAACTACTCACGAGTACCTGGGCTACTCGGCGGGCGTCGACTTCGAGACGCGGATCCTCGTCAAGGAGGACGCGCCCGAGCTCTTGCGGGCCGAGCTGGCCTCGCCGCGGTGGAAGCCGCGGGTGCTGGGGCTCAGCGGCGTGACCGACCCGTATCAGCCGCTCGAACGCGAGATGAAGCTCACCCGGCGCTGCCTGGAAGTCCTGGCCGAGTTCCGCCAGGCGGTGACGATCATCACCAAGAACCGACTGGTAACGCGGGACATCGACGTCCTGGGCGAGCTGGCCAGGCACAACGCGGCCGGGGTGTTCGTGTCGATCACGACGCTCGACCCCGAGATCACCGGCCGGCTCGAGCCGCGGACGACCCGGCCGCTCGGGCGGATCGAGGCGATCGCCCGGTTGAGCGAGGCGGGCATCCCGGCGGGCGTGATGGTCGCGCCGATTATCCCCGGGCTCAACGAGCACGAGGTGCCGGCGATCCTCGACGCCGCCGCCAGCGCCGGTGCGCGGAACGCGGGTTTCACGCTGGTCCGGCTGCCGCTGGCCGTGGCGCCGCTCTTTCAGGACTGGCTCGAGCGGCACTATCCCGACCGCAAGGACAAGGTGCTGAAGCGCATCCGGGCGATGCGCGGCGGCCGGCTCAACGACTCGCGGTTCGGCGTCCGCATGGGCGGCGAGGGTCCTCACGCCGCGATGATCGCGCGGCTGTTCCGCGCCTCGGCGCGGCGGGTCGGGCTGAATCAGCAGCCGTGGCCAGTCTCGCCCGACGCGTTCTGCCCGCCGGGACCGCGACAGCTTTCGCTGTTCTGAAGCCGCACGAGCCGGCTGCGACCACTCGGCGCCGCCAGTGCCCGCGCTCCTGCCCCTGCACCCTGTCCGAACTGGGATTGGCCCGATCGCCGGTTTCGAGTAGATTCCGCGCACCCGGGGCCACTGGACCGCGGGTCGGCCCCCGCTCACCTCGCTGCGACGTCATCTCGATCCTCCATGCGGACGACCCGTGCCGGTCCTGCGCGCCCCCGGTTCATCCGGTCGGGCCGCACTCGGCAGCAATGAGCCCACCGAGGACTCCCGCATTCTGGACTCGAGGACGAAAGAGTCATGAGACGACCCCCGATCTTGCCGCGACGTCGACGATGGCTGTGGAGGTCCTTGCCGCTCCTCGGGGTGACGCTCACCGGTTGGGGCTGCCAGCAGCCGCCGTGCTGCTACTACTACGGACAGGGCGCACCGGCGTGCGTGCCGGTCGTCCCCGCGGCGCCAATGCCCGTCAACGGCCAGAACGTGCCCCCCACCCAGGTCATCGAGGGCGGCTCGATCTCGTCCGACGTCGCGCCGGCCACCACCACGATCAGCGAGTCGGCCTCGCCGAGGCGCGTCGTGGTCAGCCAGCCAACCAGCCGTCAGCGCCCCGCCTGGCGGCTCAGCCCCGATCCCGAGCCGATGGTCGCCACGACGAGCGTCGAGGGCGGCGTCCCCACGACGAGTGCCGGCGACAACTCCTCGGTCAATCGCTGAACCGCCGGACCCGCCAGGATTCGCGGCCCGACGCCGCTTCAGGCCAGCGACCAGGGCTTGCGGTACTCGTAGTGCAGCAGCGCATTGGCCTCGTCGCAGCCGGCGAACCGCTCGGCCTGGGCGTTCCAGTCGAGCCGTCGGCGCGTGGCCAGCGCGATGTTCGCCAGGTGGGCGAATGTCGTCGAGCGATGGCCTTCCTCGATATCGGCGGCCGGGCGGCGGCGGGCCTTGACGCAGTCGAGGAAGTCGCGGGCCGCCTGCCGGTCGAGATCGCCGTCCGTCGCCCTGAACACCTCACCCTTGCGCCGGGGTTTGGGGTCCTGGAACGCGCCGCCGCGCTCGGGGACGATCTCATATCCCCTGATGTTGGCATACACCGTCCCGATCGTGCCGCGCAGCTCGACTTCGGCGCCCCGGGCCAGCATCGGCTGGCCGTTCGCCTCGTGGATGCTGAAGCACGTCAGCATCCCCGACGCATGCTCGAAGACCGTCTCCGAGGTGTCCGGGATCGTGCGGTCGTCGTTTACGGCGTACCGGCCGCCGAAGGTGGCGACGCTCGACGGCGCCAGCTCGCCGGTCAGCCAGCGGATCAGGTCGAAGTAGTGCACGCCCCAGTTGCCGATCTGCGACGAGTAGAGACTCCACCAGCGGAACCTGTACGGCATGATCGTCGCCTGGAACGGCCGCGACGGCCGCGGGCCGAGCCACATCTCCCAGTCGAGCCCGGCCGGCGGAGTCGACGCGGGCGCGTGGCCGATCCCGACCGGCGCCATGTTGCTGGCGAAGGCCGCGCGTGCCACCGTCACCTTGCCCAGCGCGCCCGAGCGCACCGACTCGGCCAGGTGAGCGTACATCCGCGACGAGCGGCGGTGCGTGCCGACCTGGACGACCCGGTCGTGCTTCCGCGCGGCGTCGACCATCGCGCGGCCCTCGACGACCGTCATCGACAGCGGCTTCTCGACGTAGACGTCCTTGCCGGCGCGGCAGGCGGCGATCATCTGGATCGCGTGCCAGTGGTCGGGCGTGGCGATGACCACCGCGTCGATGTCCTTGCGATCGAGCACGGCGCGGAAGTCCTTCACCCGCGCGACGTCTCCCTCGATCGGTGGCATTTTCGGCAGGCGGCCGCCCAGCCCGGCGAAGCGGGGATCGATCGCGTCGCGATCGCCGTGGAGGTAGGGCTCGTACACGTCGCAAAGCGCGACGACCTGGGCATCCGGGTGCGCCAGGAACCCCTTCAAAAGCTGGCAGCCCCGGTTGCCGACCCCGATGAAGCCCAGCCGGACACGGTCATTCGCGCCCAGCACGCGGCCCGGGGCGAACCCGGCCGCGGTCGCCGTCGCGGTCGCCGCTGTCACGGCGGCCTTCGAGAACGTCCGGCGATCGATCGCGTGCGCCTTGCTCATGGTCGAGTCTCCCTGATCGCGTTGTCGACGCGCTCAGTAGACGCGGGTGGACCGGCGAAGTCAACCGCGTGGAGCACTCCGTCGAATCGGCCCGCGCCGCGTGATAGACTGAACGCAATCGAATCGAGAGGAGCCCCGCCATGACGTATCAGTCTCCGATCG
This sequence comes from Planctomycetota bacterium, assembly GCA_021818605.1. Taxonomy (GTDB): domain Bacteria; phylum Planctomycetota; class Planctomycetia; order Isosphaerales; family Isosphaeraceae; genus JAKAUH01. Next base: position 1,626 of record JAKAUH010001000.1, on the reverse strand, counting down.
CGAGGATTGCCGTGGTTGCGGCGGCTGCTCTGGTCCAGCCCCCCTGGCCGTCGGCCGCCAGCGCCATGGCAGGCGACGACGGCAAGGCTCAGAAGCCGGCCGCCGCGCCGGCCCCGGCGGTCGACCTCACTGGGGCCGATCTCGTCGTCCTTGTCTGGTATCGCGAGGGCAATGCGCTCGAGACCTTCAAGGATCAGGTGTACGACGTGCGCAAGGGGGAATACACGCCCGCCGTCGATGACTGGGTCGCGATGATGCGCCGGAAGTACCCCGGCTACGTCGTGCGGGTCCGTCGGGTCGTGCTGGCGAAGGAGAAGGGAGCGACCGAGCAGCTCAAGGTCGGCTCGGTGATCCAGCGCGAGCTACTCGGCGCCGCGGCGATGGCGGGGATCATCGTCGGCGAACCGCTCCAGCCTGGCCCGGGTCCGTCCTCGCCGTCGCGGCCGGCCGCGCGCACCAACCACTGGCCCGCGTCGCCCGGCGCTGGGGGCCAGACAAACCTCAACCCGGTCGAGCGCGGCTCGCCGTTCCCCATTCCCTATCCCCGGCCGCATCCGTGAGGCAGGCGGGCCCTCGATTGACCATGATTCTGCCGGTAGACTGGAATCCGAACCCGATATCCAGGTGAGACACCTCATGACCGACATCTCTCGACCGTCTGACGAAGCACCGAGCCCCGGCGCCGAGACCGCCGCCGCGCCGGCGGCATCGACCTCGCTTCGGGCCGTGCACACGCCCAACTTCCCGGCGCTCCTGCGCGGGCTGGGCGGCTCGTTGCTCGTCACGACCTACCAGGCGGGCAAGCTGGTGATGGTCCGCGACGAGGGAGACCACCTGAACACGCACTTCCGCACCTTCCAGGCGCCGATGGGCCTGGCGCTTCAGGGCGATCGCCTGGCGATCGGCACGACCGTGCAGGTCTGGGAATATGTGAATGTCCCGGCCGTGACGTCGAAGCTCCAGCCGCCCGGCCGGCACGACGCCTGCTTCCTGCCCCGCGATTGCCACGTCACGGGCAACATCCAGATCCACGAGATGGCCTGGGGCAATGGCGAGGAGCTCTGGGTGGTCAACACCCGGTTCTCCTGCCTGTGCACGATCGACCGCACGGCCAGCTTCACGCCGCGGTGGCGCCCGCCGTTCGTCACCGCGCTCGAGCCGACCGACCGGTGCCATCTCAATGGCCTGGGCATGGTCGACGGCCGGCCGAGGTACGTCACAGCCCTGGGCCGGACCGACGCCCCGGCCGGCTGGCGCCCGGACAAGGCCACCGGTGGAATCGTCATGGACGTCGACAGCGGCGAGCGGCTGGCTCAAGGGCTGTCGATGCCCCACTCGCCGCGATGGTACGCGGGGCGGCTGTGGGTCTGCGAGTCGGGCGCCGGCACGCTCGGGTTCCTCGACCCGCGCACCGGACGCTACGAGCCGGTCGCCGCGACGCCCGGCTTCACCCGCGGGCTCGATTTCGCCGGCAACCTGGCGTTCGTCGGCCTCTCGCAGGTCCGCGAGACGGCCGTGTTCAGCGGCATCCCGATCACCGAGCGCCTCGCCGCCGAGGAGCGCACCTGCGGCGTCTGTGTCGTCGACCTGACCCGCGGCGAGCCGGTCGCACTGTTGCGGTTCGAG
>JAKAUH010001077.1 GCA_021818605.1 Planctomycetota bacterium | reverse complement strand
CGGTCCCGATGTGGCTGGCGAGCATTTCGAGGAACCCGCGGTACTCGTCGTCAAACGCCCGACGCGGGCTGATGCCGGCCACCAGGTAGCCGGCCAGTCCGCCCTGGCCGGAGTGCCGCACGGGCAGCACCAGGGCCGAATCCGGCGGCTCGGGCCAGACGCCGCCGTCGATCGCGCCGAGGCGATCGGCCAGGCCGTTGACCCGGACCCCCTCGCCGGTCCGGCGGGCCTCGTCCAGCGGCCAGGACCAGGCCGGTGCCGAGTTTGCAGCGTCCGCGGGCGGGATGACCTTCGCGCGCAGTGGGCTGGATTCCGGCAGGCCGTACGCGGCGGCGAGCCGGGCGCGCCGGTCTTCCCCCTCCGTCAGGTAGAGCAGCGCGAACGGCAGGTCATGCCGGTTGTGATCCATCACATCGACGGCGATCGTGCTGGCCTCGCCCGCGGATCGGGCCTCGGCGGTCCGCTCGGCCAGCTCGCGCAACGTTCGCATCCGCCGCTGGGAAAGGACCCGCTGTGTGTCCTCAGAGACCGCGGAGAAGATTCCGCCAATGGCGCCATGATCGTCGGGAATCGGGCTGTACGAGAAGGTGAAGTAGGCTTCCTCGGTGTAGCCGTTGCGCTCCATCACCAGCAGGCATTCCTCCTGCCAGCACGCCCGGCCTTCCTCGAGCACCGCCTCGGCCAGCGGGCGGATCGTCCCCCAGATCTCGTACCAGATCTCGGGCGCGGGCCGGCCCAGCGCCCAGGGATGCCGACGGCCCAGCATCGGGATATAGGCGTCATTGTGCCGGTCGATCATCTGGGGGCCCCACCAGATGAACATGGGGTAGCGCGAGCCGAGCATGATCCGCACCGCGACCTTCAGGCTTTGCGGCCAGCCGTCGGCCGGGCCCAGCGGGGTCGTCGACCAGTCGTGGGCCTGGATCAGCCGGCCCATCTCGCCGCCGCCCAGCGCCCCCAGGACGTCCGCCTGTCGCTCCGCTCCCATACGGGCTCCCCGCTCGCCGACGCTCGAAACGGTCCGTCCTCGGGTGCGAGCCAGGCCCGCTCGCCGATCCCCGTCCACCCCGTCACCCAGGCCGGGCAACGATCGGGGTAGCTCGTCGTATTGTCGATCGCCCGGCAACCGTCCGGGAAACGCGGACGAGCCGGTCATGCCTCGCCATCGCGCGACGACGGGGAAATGCGATCGTGAATCATCGGGCGCACCCCAATTCTGCCGCTCGCGACGTCCGAGGTCAAACCTGTCCGGCTCGCATCGCAGCGACTTTCCGCACGAAAGGTCTTGCGAACGCCCAGCACCGGCCGTTAGGCTCGATGTTTCCGTGGATCGATCCTAACAGGATGTCGACACCGAGGTTATGAAACGGATGTCCAGATCCGGCGCTGCGATCGAGCCCCCGATCCCGACCGAGCGGGCCGGGACGTCTCGCGGCCCAATGCCGCCGTGGGCGTGGTCCGATGGGGCGCGGGTATTGCTGGCATCGGTCGCGATCGTGTCGGCCGTGGTGCTCGCCGTGTCGAGCCGCGATTCGGGCCATGATCGTGATCGGGGTCGCGGTCGCGGTCGGCCGACGGTGGCGAGGTCGGTGTCGGTATCAGCGCCGGACCCGGCCGAGCGGGGCGGCGCCGGGCTGGTACTCGACGCCAACACGGCCCCGGCCGAGGCGCTCGAGACGCTGCCGCATGTCGGCCCGACACTGGCCCGCCGGATCGTCGAGGCCCGCGCCGAGGGGGCGTTCCGGTCGCTGCCCGACCTCCAGGCGCGGGTGCGAGGGATCGGGCCGGTGACCCTGGCCAGGATCACCCCATACCTGAGGATCGATGAACGGACCGCCGCCAGGGTACAATACCTGGCCGACGCCGGTGCCGGTGCCGACAGGCCCCGGCGGGCCGCCGGCGCGACAGGCCGCAAGCCGCCGCGCTCGCGGGCGCGGCGGGCCGGCGACCCGCCGGTCCGGCTGGTCGCCAAGGTGCCGAAGGCCGCGGAGCACCCCGTGAACTTCCCATCTGTCGTTGACCCGAACTGACCGACCTGTTTGACTCGACTCGACTCGACTCGACGCAACGCAACGCAACACGACGCAACACGACGCAATCCGACCTGTCGGCCCTCTCGAATCTCTGTCGGAACGGAGAAGCGGGTCGACTTATGGACATCCCGGCACGCGGTGAAGTGCAGTCATGCTGTTCACGACGAATCCAGGGACCGGAGTCGGCGGCGCGGATGCCCCCCCGGCCTTACCCCCGTTCGACCCGCCCGCGTGGCTGCGGAGCGGGCATGTCCAGACCATCGCGGGCCGATACTGGCCGCTCCAGCGGTCGAGTCTTGCCGACGCCCGGCCGCATGAGATCGCCCTGCCCGACGGCGACCGGCTGCTGGTGCTCGAGTCGACGCCGCCCGGCTGGCAGGGGACGCGGCCGACGGCCATCCTGGTCCACGGCCTGGCCGGCTGCGCCGAGGCGCCCTATGTCGTCCGCCTGGCGTCCCGATTGCTCGAGCTGGGCATCCGGGTTGTTCGGGTGAACCTCCGCGGATCCGGGCGAGGCTTCGGGCTGGCGCGGGGGATCTACCACGCCGGTCGGAGCGACGACCTGTACGAGGTCGTCGCCTGGATCAACCGACGCGAGGCCGACTCGCCGGTCGCCGCGGTCGGGTTCTCGCTGGGCGCCAACCTTGTCCTGAAGCTGGCCGTCGAGTGCGCCGGAAGTGGCGGACGCGGACCCCTGACCGACGCGCGGATCGACTGCGTGCTCGCCGCCAATCCGCCGATCGACCTGGCCGCCTGCGCGCGACGGATGCAGCAGCCGGAAAACCGGCTCTACGACTGGAACTTCGTCCGCTGGCTCCGCGCGATGGTCGCGCGGCTGCACGACCGCTTCCCCGACCTCGGGCCGACGGGGCTGGAGGGGGTGAGGTCGCTTTATGCGTTCGACGACCGGTACACGGCGAGGCGCAACGGGTTCGCCTCGGCCGACGACTATTACGAGCGGTGCAGCCTGGTGTCGGCCCTGCGCGCCATCGAGGTCCCCGGCCTGATCGTCCACGCGATCGACGACCCATTCATCCCGCACGAGGCGTTCCTGCACGCCCGGCGCCCGGAATGCCTGGACCTCGAGCTGGTGCGCCACGGCGGGCACCTGGGCTACCTGAGCCGTCGCCCCTGGCAGGGCGACCGCCGCTGGCTGGAGGCGCGGCTCTCGGACTGGCTGCGGCGCTACTGGAATCTCGAGCCGAACCTGGCGTCCGGCCGGCGGGTCGGGCGTCAGAGCGGCGTCACGAGCTGAAGCTCGCAGAAGCGGTACAGCTCCTCCTCGTCGGACAGCGAGCGCACCGGGATGCCCTCGGCGATCAACGGGCCGGCCGAATCGATCCGCTCGACGTCGTCGAACGCCAGCAGAACCGCGCTGACGGCGAAGCCCTGGCGGCGGAGCCGGCCGAGCGCCAGCGCTGTCTCGGGCGTGACATCGGCCAGCACCGCGACCACGGTCGCATCGCGGGGAAGGCGATGCTCGGCCTCGATCAGCAGCCGGTCAAAGGTGAGCCCGTCGCTCAGCTCGACGCGCGCCAGCGTCTCGCGGATCCTCGCGAACGCCTCGGGTCCGCGCGCGTGGGGAACGATCAGCGGTCGCAGACGATCGTCGTCCTCGCGCATCGCGGCGAGCCGCTGCACGGCCGCGCGACCGGCCCGCGGGTCGGCCTGGCGGCAGGCCAGTTCGTCGCGGCGGCGGATCCGGTCGGCCGCGTCGCGGCCGTTGGTGACCAGACCCACCGGCTGGCCCATCAGCGCCACGGCGTTGGCCAGCGCGACGGCCGCGGTTACGGCCAGCTCGGATCGGCCCGGCTCGTTCTTCGCCGGGTAGCTGTCGCGGTGGAAGTCCAGGACGATCGACGCGCCGGCGATCGTCGAGGCGTCGTAGACCTTGCTGTGCAAAACGCCCGTGCGCGCCGTCGCCGTCCAGTGGATGCGGCTCAGCGCGTCCCCCGGCTGGTACATCCGCACGCCCGAGATCCGCGTCGGGTCCTCGAACAGCCGATGCGTCAGCCGGATCTCGCCGATCGGCCGCCGCGAGGCGATGTCATACCCGGGCAGGGGGATCACCTTGGGATACACGAGGAGATACACCGGCTCGGTGACGATCCGGAACCGCCGGTGCAGCCCGAACAGGTCGCCCGTCTCGACCACCATCGGCCCGACCTGGTAATACCCACGCATGGCGAAATGAAGCTGGTAGTTCAGCGTCTTCCGCCCCCGGGGTTTAAGCATCAACACGGCCATCCGATGGCCCTTGATCTCGATCCGCGGCGGCCGCGAGACGAGCGCGCCTTTGGGCAGCATGTCCTCGACCAGCGCCCAGGCCACGGGCAGGCTGCCGCGGTTCCGCACGGTGATCACGAACGCGATGCTTTCGCCGACGTTCGCCTCGACCCGGTTGCACTCGCGAGTGACCTCGAGGTTGGTGATCCACGCGCGCGACAAAAACCGGCTGATGAGCATCAGCCCCAGCACGGCGAGCATCGCGCAGGCGAGCAGGCCGAGGTCGAAGAGGACCGCGACGACGAGGATGCCGACGATCGCGACGAACCATCGCATCAGGCCATGACCCTCGCGGCGCCGGTGGGCACGTGGGCCGAGTCGAGCAATTCGTCGATCACGGTCGTGGTGGTGACCTTCCGCAGCCGGCTCTCGGGCCTGAGGATCAGCCGGTGCCCCAGCACCACGGGCGCCAGCCGCTTGACGTCGTCGGGCGTGACGAACGATTGCCCGCGGACCGCCGCGAGTGCCTGCGACGATCGATACAATGCCAGCGACGCGCGCGGGCTGCCGCCGAGGAGGACGTCGGGATGCTCGCGGCTGCGTCGGATCAGGTCGACGATGTAGCGGTTGAGCTTCTCGTCGACGCGGACGGAACGCACGGCCTGCTGGCACTGGATAATATCGTCGGCCGAGACCACGGCCTGGATCTCGTCGATCGGGTGCGTGTGCTGGAGCCGCGCCAGCATGGCGGCCTCCTCGTCGGCCGACGGATAGCCGAGCGACAGCCGCACGAGGAACCGGTCGAGCTGCGCCTCGGGCAGCGGAAACGTCCCCTCGTGGTCCACGGGGTTCTGCGTGGCGATGACGAGGAAAGGCGGCGCGAGTGCATAGGTCGTGCCGTCGACCGAGACCCGCCGCTCGGCCATGGCTTCCAGCAGCGCGGACTGGGTCCGCGGCGTCGCCCGATTGATCTCATCGGCGAGGAAGATCTGCGAGAAGATCGGCCCGGGTCGGAAGGTGAACTCGGTGGTTTTGGGGTTGAAGATCGAGGCGCCGGTGATATCCGTCGGCAGCAGGTCGGGCGTGCACTGCACGCGTTTGAAGCTCGCCCCGACGCTACCGGCCAGCGCCCGCGCCAGCATCGTCTTGGCCACGCCCGGCACGTCCTCGAGCAGGATGTGCCCCTCCGAGAGATAGGCCACCAGCGCCAGGATGAGCTCCTGCCGCTTGCCGATGATGACCTTCTCAATATTGCCGATGATCCGCTTGCTGATCGCCGTGACTTCCGCCATGCCCCGCCCTTCTTGCTGCGCTAAGACCGTCGCGCCCGGACGCCGCCCGATCGATCGTTCGATCGATCCAGGCGGCCGGAGAGACTCTCCCGACGTCCAGCCCCGGTCCAGGTTACGGGTTTTCCGGGCGATTGCAACGGGGCAGGTCGGACAAAAGTAAGAAAGGCGAGAGGACGCGAGCGGTGGTGGCCGTGGAGCCCTGCTCCTGGAAAGAAGAGACCGGTCCGCGCTCTGAATCCAGCCTATCCTCATGCTGGGACGGGTTGCACTTGTTGCACTTGTTGCACTTATCTGCTAGAATTCTGGGGACAGGAGGGTCTGCCATGTCGACTGCACATACCCTGGGTGGGAAGCACGAGTTCTCCGCTCCGACCGAGGATGAGAGGCGGGTCGCCTCCGATCTCGCCCGCATTCTGGCCCGAATCCCGAGTGGCCGAGCCGACATTCGAATCAGTCTTCAATCTCCGGGGGAGACTGAAGAAGCGATCCCGATCTCCTCGGAGCAATTTCGCCTGCTGGCGCAAGTCGTCGGCGAACTGGCGCGGGGGCAGGGGGTCTCGCTCATCCCGATGGAAGTGGAGTTGACCACGACCGAGGCCGCCCGCCAGCTCAAGGTCTCGCGTCCGTTCCTCGTCGGCCTGCTGCGAAAGGGCGAGATCCCCTATCGGACAGTCGGGACCCATCGCCGCATCCGGTTCCGCGACCTGTGGGCCTACAAGCAGAGGAACGACCGGGAGCGACTCGAGGCCCTCAAGGAACTCGCGACACTGGACCAGGAATACGGACTCGAGTGACATCGTGAGCCCTCCGATCACGGTCATCCTCGACGCGTGCGTCCTCATACGGGGCGCGGTTGCGCAGCGTCTTCATGTACCTGGCGATGTCCGACCTGCTGCGGGCGCGGTGGACGCACCGCATCCACGACGAGTGGATGCGAAACGTGCTGGAGAGGTATCCGCATCTGACGCGGGAGAAGCTGGAGCGGACCCGCGACCTCATGGACAGGCATGCCCTGGACGCGATCGTGACGGGCCATGAAGACCTCATCGCGAGCCTGACACCCGATCCTGATGATCGCCACGTCCTGGCGGCGGCGATCCGCGCCGGGGGGCATGATCGTGACCTTCAACCAGGCGGAGTTCCCCGCGCAGGTCCTGGCGGAGTTCGGCATCGAGGCGCTGCACCCGGACGACCTGCTGGAGCGCCTGATCGACCTGGACGTCGAGGCCGTCTGCGCGGCGGCCCGGCTGGACCGGGTTTCGCTCAAGAATCCGCCGAAGTCGGTGGAGGAATACCTCGCCGACCTGGAGAGGGCGGGCATCCCCCGCACCGTCGCGACGCTGAGGCCATTCAGCGAGCGGCTCTGATGCCAGGTCGGCGTGGACCTGCGTGCTTCGCGACGCTTCCCGCTCCCCTCCCGACCCTGGTGCCCATCGGCCATCGTCGCCTGGCCCTCGGATCGCTCAGAGCTCCCCCCACCGCGCCGACCGGCCCGATGCGACCGGCCCGTCGGCCCGGGTCGGCCGGGCGATCAACGCCGACCGGTGCCGCGCCGTGAAATCTCGCTGCGGCCCAGTTCCTTTCCCCGTTTCGACGTCCTTCGCCCAGGTCCAGTGAGGCCCGATCCCGACCGGCACGGTCCCCGCGACCCGGTCCAGTCTGGCCCGACGCGAGCCCGGCCGGACCGAGCCCGGCGGTCAGGGCCGATCGGCCCGGCCGCGGCACGGGCGGGCCGAGATCGACGTGCACCGGCGGGCCGCGTGTCTGGTAAAATGGCCGAAGTCCCGATGCCCCGCGGC
>JAKAUH010000697.1 GCA_021818605.1 Planctomycetota bacterium | reverse complement strand
GAGCTGCTCCCAAGGCTGATCCTCCGGGCACTTACCGCGCTGGCCGCGCCGCTGGTGGTCCTCGCGATCCTCAGTGCGATCGTGACCAACGAGATTCGGGGACGCACCGGCGCCCTCATGATGGGCTTCTACCTGCTGAACACCCTGGTGGCCATGGTAATCGGCCTGACGCTGGCGAATCTGCTCGAGCCTGGCGTCGGTGCGTCGCTGCGAGACAGTGTTCCCGCGCAGCCCATCGCCGCGAAGAGCGTCACTGATCTGCTCATCGACCTGGTGCCTCGCAGTATCGGCGAGCCGTTCGCTCAGAACCATCTGGCCCAGCTTGTCGTTCTCACGTTGGCCCTGGGGATTGGCCTGGTGAAGATCCGCGACGCGAAACGGGCCGCCGGCGACCCGTCCTTCCAGGTGGTCGTGGACCTGCTGGGCATCGGCTTCGAGCTGCTGATGAAGGTGTTGTTGTGGGTGGTCGCGCTGTCCCCCCTGGCCGTGTTCGGGATAGTGGCGTCGAAGGTCGGCCAGCACGAGGCGATGGACTACCTCCGCTCCCTTTTCTGGCTGATGGGCGCCGTGGCCCTGGGGCTGGCGCTTCAGGTCGGCTGGTATCTGCTCCAGATGATGATCGGGGCCGGCATGCCTCCCTGGCGATTCCTCGCCAGTGCGCTCGATGTGATGGCCAATACCTTCAGCACCGCAAGCACGGCGGCAACGATCCCCTTCACGCTGCGTTCGCTGGCGAGGCTGGGGATCTCGCGGCGATCGAGCCAGATGACGGCGTGCATCGGGACCAACTTCAACAACGATGGCACGGCCCTCTACCAGGCGATGGCCGTCCTGTTCATCGCCCAGACCATGGGCCTCCATCTGAGTCTGGGCGACCAGGTGATGATCATGCTGACCACCCTGATCGCCAGCGTGGGCGCAGGGGGGATTCCGTCCGGAAGCTTCGTGACGATGCCCTTGATCTTCGCCGCCGTGAGCATGCCCGTGGATCGGATCCCGATCCTGCTGACCGTGGACTGGCTGCTCGACCGCCTGCGCACGACATCGAACGTCCTCGGTGACATGACAGTCGCCGTGCTCCTCGACCGCGTCGCTCCGGCCGTCGAGATCGCGCGTGAGGTTCCGGTCGCCGAGCCGAATTGGGAACAAGAGGCGGTTTGATGGGTCTGTGTTGCTGCGTCGGTGCACGTGGACAAACCCAGGCGGACGGCCTAAGATCCTGTTAACGCCCGTTCTCATGAACGGGCGATTGCTGGCCCACTGGGGAGCCGGCAAGCATCCCGGGAGAGGGGATCGATGAGCGACAGGGCCGATTTGGAACGAGTCTGGATCTGGGGTGTGCCGTACGCTCCGGTGACGCGGGATCAGGCTGTCGCGGCCGTCTCTCGTCTGATCGCCGCTGGCCGGCCCTCGTTCTTCATCACGGCGCCGACCCATTACGCGATGCTGACGGAGAGTCACCCCGATCTCCGGTTGATCAATGATCGGGCCGCGTTCATCGTGGCCGACGGCGCCCCGCTGGTCTGGGCGTCCCGCCGGCTCGGCACCCCGTTGCCCGAGCGCGTCGCGGGCTCCGACCTGATTTATCACCTGTGCGAGGAGGCGGCGAAACGTGGCTTCCGCGTCTTCCTTCTCGGAGGCGTCGAGGGGGCGGCGGATGAGGCGTCGCGTCGGCTGACCGAACGCTATCCCGGGTTGCGGATCGTCGGGACGGAGTGCCCACCGCACCGGGGCATGTCGGCCGACGAGGAGGCGGCGTTGCTCGAGCGGATCCGGCAGGCTCGGCCCGACCTGCTGTTCGTCGCATTTGGCCAGCCCAAGGGCGAGCGGTGGATCATGCGGCACCTCGACACCCTCGGCGTGCCAGTCTGCGTTCAGGTCGGGGCCTCGCTCGAATTCGCGGCGGGTCGCGTTCGCCGCGCCCCGCTCTGGATGCAGAAAACGGGCTTCGAGTGAGCCTTCCGGCTGTGGCTCGAACCGCGCCGACTCGCCGGCCGGTACGCTCGCAACGCCTGGTTCATTGCCCGGATGGTTCTTCACGACCGGAAACGGCGAGGCGAGCCCAACCGCCCGGACGCTCCATCCCGCCCCGACGTCGCGATGGCTCCCGCGCTTGCCGAGGAGGGTGCCGGGGACAAGGCGCCATGAGCGACCTGGGTCTCTCGCGCAGGGTTTCCGCGGACCGGGGGTAGGCAAAACTCACCGCTCCGCTTCCGCCGGAGCCGACCGTCAGATCTGGTAGTTGACCCGGAGCGCGTAATCGCCGTCGGTCTCTCCTCCGTTGGTCGCCTCGCGGTAGCGGAGCCGGGGATCCTCAATGGTCACGGTGGTGTAGGGTGCGATGCTGCGAGTGATCCAGGCTGACGAACCGATGACCGCATTGCGCCCGATCACCGTCTGGCCGCCGAGGATGGTCGCATTGGCGTAGATCACCACGCCGTCCTCGATTGTCGGGTGCCGCTTGACGTTCCGGACGATCTGGCCGGACTCATCCCGGGGGAAGCTGAGCGCGCCCAGCGTGACGCCCTGGTAGAGCTTCACTCCGTTGCCGATCCGCGTGGTTTCGCCGATGACGACACCCGTGCCGTGATCGACGAAGAACCGCCGTCCGATCAAGGCCGCCGGATGGATGTCGATGCCCGTCTTGCCCTTGGCATACTCGGTCATCATGCGAGGGATCAGGGGCACGCCCAGCCGGTGCAGCTCGTGGGCGACGCGATACACGGTCACGGCGGCCACTCCGGGGTAGCAGAACACGATCTCGCCCGGGCTCCTGGCCGCGGGATCGCCGTCGTAGGCGGCCTGCACGTCCTCGGCCAGGGTGTGCCGGATCTCGGGGATCGCGTCCAGGAATCGCAGCACCATCTCCTCGGCGAGGGGTCGGGTCTCGACCTCGTCGCGGCGGTCGTTGCAGTCGTGTCGCAGCGCCCGTGCGATCTGCTGGGTCAGCCGCTCGTGGAGTCCGTCGACCAGGGCTCCAATGTGATAGGCGATGTTGCCCAGATGCAGGCTCTGCCGACGGCCGTAGCCTGGGTAAAGGACCTCTCGCAGATCGGCGAGGATGTCGACGATCTCGCGGTAGCTGGGCAGGGGGGAATGCCCGAGGTGGTGGATGGCGCCGCATTCCTCGTAGGTCGAGACGATGCGATCGGTGATCGCGGGGAGCGACCGTCGGCTCAGCATTCTGGTGGGATTCTCGGGGTTCGTGGCCATCTCGCCTCGTTCCGCGTCGGGCATCATGCCGGTCGTCTCCGCCGGGGATCTTCCTTCATGTTTCTTCCTGGCTCAGAAGCGTGCAGTCGGGCACTTTCGTTCCGGTTGTCCGTCAGCCTGATCCTTCGACCGTACCGAAGCCGTGAGTCGCATTCCAGCGGTCGACGAATCGGCGGTAGTCGTCCGGCGTGTCGATGCCGACCCCGGGCTCGTCGACCAGTCCGACGGCGATGGGGTAGCCGGCGTCGAGGACCCGAAGCTGCTCGAGCTTTTCCGCGGCCTCGAGCGGGCATGGGGGTAGCGACCCGATGGAGAGCAGGAAATCGCGACGGTAGGCGTAGAGCCCGAGGTGCAGCAGGGCGATCGGGCGCGTTGGGTCGATGGTGGCCGTGGGCAGGCCGTCGCGGTGGCAGGGAATCGGGCTCCGCGAGAAATACAGGGCGCGTCCCCGCGCCGATCGCACCACCTTCACGCAGGCAGGGTCGCGGTAGGTGGCCTCGTCGCGGATCGGGGTGGCCAGGGTCGACATCGGGGCCTCGGGATCCTCATCGAGCAGGGCGACCGCGCGGTCAAGCGCTTCTCCGGAGACCTCGGGCTCGTCGCCCTGGAGGTTGACGATGATGCGGGCTCCATCGAGCTGCGCGGCGACCTCGGCCACGCGGTCGGTGCCGGTCGCATGGTCGGCGCGGGTCATTATGGCCTCGCCGCCGAATCCGGCGACGGCGTGGAAAATCCGGCGATCATCGGTCGCGACGATAATGCGATCGAGGGAACGGGCGCGGCGGGCGGCCTCGACGACGTGCTGGATCAGAGGCCGCCCGGTGTCGGACAAAAGGGGTTTGCCGGGGAGTCGGGTCGAAGCGAAGCGGGCCGGGATCACGCCGACAATTTCCATGTTTCCCACGAACATCTCCCGTGAAACGGTCCGATACAAGGGGCACCGGTCGGGGCCTCGTCCCGGCCGGCCCGCGGGACGTGTCGCAATCACTCTAGGCCGTCTCATGATGGGACACAAGGCCGGATGATCGACGCGCCCCGGGACGCTCCGATCGTGCGCGGGCGGCCAGCAGGCCGCTGGCGTGTCGGGGCTGCCGGCGCGTAGGGAGCCGCGTTGGCGTGGCGGGCCGTCCGAGGCTCGCCCGGGACCGGCCGGGATGATCCCGGCTGGTCGTCCACAGGAGGTCCTGTCCGAATCGCCGTCCTCGCGAGCCGAGGCGCGGATGCCCTCGTGCGTCCGCACCGAACGTGCCGTCGCCGGCGATTCTCGGCGCACTCGGCGGTTTCGCACGGAGGCGCAGGGAGAGCTCGAGCCGGAATATTACGACTTCGGGATGCGACCCATGTAGATCCGTGGTTCATCTCTAACAACTTTGTTCGCGCTCTGAATGGCCGCGCCGAGTCGAGATCGGCGCGGCCCTCCGCAATCGGGGTCCAGGTCGGAACGAGTCGGCCGTTGCCCGATCGCGCCAAGGAAGGAGAGCGTTCACAACCGATTTGCGAGGCGGCCAGAGCCAATGGTATGGCGGCCGTCTGGGAGACTCGATTCATGGGATGGACCGCCAACCAGAGCCGTCGTCGGGACCGCCTCCGCCATCGGCCTCGCCTCGAGCACCTGGACGATCGGTGTCTCCTCTCCACCGGGCTGACCGGGTCGTTGATTCATGATGGAACTCATCCCCGGCCCTCGCTGGTCGTCCACCGCGCCGGGCATCACGACGCCACGCGGGGCAACGGCGAGTTCATCATCCGCCATCATGGCCGGGGCGGCGCCCATCGCGAGGCGCCGGCCGGAACAATGACCGCCACCTCGAGCGCCGGGGCGCCCTACAACAATCTCGTCGGGGCTTCGCAGGTCCAGTCGAATTATGGCGTCAACGGATCGGGTATGACCGTCGCGGTGATCGACACGGGGGTTGACTACAACAACCCCGCGTTCGGCGGCCGTTTCGGCCCGGGCGCAAAGGTCGTCGCCGGATATGACTTCGCGGATAACAGCGCGAGCCCGATGGCCACAGCCTCGCAGCACGGCACGGCCGTCGCCGGGATCATCGGCTCGAATAACCCCGCCGACCCAGGTGTTGCTCCAGGAGTGAACATCGTCGGCCTGAGAGTCACCGACGCGAGCAACACCGCGAGTCTCCAGAGCGTTGCCAACGCCTTGCAGTGGGTTGTTGATAATCACGCGAAGTACAATATCTCCGTCGTTAATATGTCCCTGTCCGACGGGCAGAACTACGCCCATAACTGGTTCGCAACCACCGGAGGCACCGCCGAGCAGGTGACCAACCTGATCGGCCAGCTCAGGAATATGAACATCCCGGTTGTCGTTGCGACGGGCAATAGCTTCAACGGCCAGCAGGGCGAGGGCTTCGCGGCGATCGTTCAGGGCACGATCAGCGTGACCGCGACGGATCTCTCCGGCCACCTCCTGCCCGACGCGCAGCGCCTCGGCTCGACGGTCGGAGGCTCGTCGGCGACCGTGATCGCCGCGCCGGGCGAGGGCTACAACGCCCCTTCCGGTGACAACGGTATGGTCTCGGTCGACGGGACGAGCTTCGCCACGGCGCTGGTTAGCGGCTCGGTCGTGCTGCTCCAGCAGGTCTATGAGCAGCGGTTCGGAACGCTGCCCACGGTCGATCAGCTCCAGTCGTGGATCCAGGGCGGGTCCGACCCGATCAGCGACCCGGTCACGGGCATTACCGTCGGCCAGCTTGATCTTCCAAAGGCTGCCGCCATGATCCCCGGCGCCTCGGACCAGGTCACTCCGACACCCACCCCGCAGCCGACACCCACCCCGCAGCCGACACCCACCCCGCAGCCGAGCGTGGTGAGCAGCCTGCAAATGTCCACCGCCTCGGCGGCGCCGACGCCGATCACCCGGGTCTCGACAACCAGCACGACGACCACCGGGCCCGTCTCCACCAGCACTCCCCCATCGAACCCCAGTTCCAGTTCCCCGACCCCGAGCACACCAACCTCCACTCCGTCGGGCAATCAGGTTCTCAGCAACGGCGGCAACTCGTCCGGCACGACCGGCGCGCTCCGCACCGCGTCGAGGCTGGCCAGGCTGCTGGACAGCATGAGAGTCTGGGCAGCATCGTCGGAGTCTCAACGTTAGATCTCGATCCTTCACCCTGCTGACCTCGATCCGGCCGCGGCCGCGACGGTGCCATACCGCCGCGGTCGCGAGCGTTTGAGGAGCGAACTGGTGGCGGAGCCAATGCCGGGTGAAAGCGACGGAGAGTCGGATTCGGCAGTCTCGCCACGGCGGCGGTCCGACCCTAGAATGGGTCTGGGATCTAGCCAATCGTCGGTTAATGGTCTCCCATGGGGAGATCTCGACGCCGCAATGGAAGGAGACAGCATTGGCCTCGACCTTGAAGACGGCGCTGGTGACGGGGGCGGGGAGCGGGATTGGGCTTGGCATCACGACGACTCTCGCCGAGATGGGATTGCGCGTGGCGCTTCTCGGCCGCGACCGGGAGAAGCTGGAACGCGCGCGGGCCGGCCTCGCACGCGGCGGCGATTCGGCACTGGTCGTTCCGTGCGACATCGCCGACCGGTTCTCGGTCCAGTCGGCGGCCGAGCAGGTTCTGACTGCCTTCGGACAGGTCGACGTCCTGGTCTGCAACGCCGGGACGAACGTGCGGAACCGGAGCCTCCAGACACTCGATCCGGTCGACTGGGATCGGATGATCACGACCAATCTGACGGGGTCGTACAACCTGGTGCATTCCATCCTGCCCTCGATGCGACAGCAGCGAAACGGGCTCGTGGTTCAGATCTGCTCGGTTTCCGGCCTGAGGGCCAGCACCCTGGGCGGGATTGGATATTCGGCGTCGAAGTTCGGTCAGGCGGCCCTGGGTCTCTGCATCGGGCGAGAGGAAGGCATCAATGGCATTCGATCGTCGGTCATCTATCCCGGTGAGGTCGAGACGCCCATCCTCGATGCCCGTCCGGTTCCAGTCGCCGCTGAGCGCCGCCAGGTGATCCTCCAGCCGGCGGATGTCGCGGCGGCCGTTCGCTTCCTCGTGGAGTTGCATCCGCGCGCCCATGTTCCGGAGCTTGTCATCAAGCCGACCGTGGACGACTTCTGCTGAGACCTTGTGAAGAATTCGATTCCGACGAACAGATAAAAGAGAG
>JAKAUH010000908.1 GCA_021818605.1 Planctomycetota bacterium | reverse complement strand
ATGATGGTGCTGATCACCGTCGCCGTGGGCTATTTGCTCGGCGCCCGGGGCGCGGCGCACCCCTTGACCTTCCTCGCCACGCTGGTCGGCACGGCGCTCGTCGCCGGAGGCGCCGGCGCGCTGAATCAGTGGCTCGAGCGCGGCCGTGACGCCAGGATGCGGCGCACCGCCAGTCGCGCCCTGCCCGTCGGCCGGCTCAGCGGCGCCGAGGCCGTCGCGTTCGGCCTGGCGCTCGGGGCCCTCGGCACGCTCATCCTGGCCCTGGGCGCCAACACCCTGGCGGCCATTGTCGCGCTCGTGACTTACCTGCTCTACGTCCTGGTTTACACGCCGCTCAAGCCGCTGACCACGCTGAACACCGCGATCGGCGCGATCCCGGGTGCTTTGCCTCCGCTGATCGGCTGGGGCGCCGCGACCGGGCGACTGGGCATCGAGGCCTGGTCGCTGTTCCTGATCGTCTTCCTCTGGCAGTTCCCCCACTTTCTGGCGATCGCGTGGATCCACCGCGAGGATTATCGACGCGCCGGGTTCCGCATGCTGACTGCCGGTGATACGCGCGGACGCATGACCGGCTGCCAGGCGGTCTCCTATGCTCTGGCCCTGATCCCGGCCGGCCTGCTGCCGGCGACGATCGGGCTGGCCGGGCCGTCCTACTCCGTCGGCGCCCTGTTCCTCGGCCTGGTCTACGTCGTGGCCGCCACCCGGTTCTGGCATGACGCCACCGACCTGGGCGCGCGCCGGCTGTTGAAGACGTCGTTCCTCTATCTGCCCGCAATCTTGCTGCTGTTGCTCCTGAATCCCCCCGCCTGACCGGCGCAAGAACGGGCAGTCGGCCGTTGCAGAGATCGCGGCGGCCGCTGCCGGCTTCTTGCGCTGAGTCGCGCTGTTTTCGCAGGGTCGAATCCAACGATGGCCATCGCCGCCCCCAGCCCGAGCCATGCGACGCCCGCCGGGCATGCCCCCATCCCGGCCCACGCCGCCCCCCTCACGCCGGGGAAGGTGGCCCTGTGGCTGTTCCTGGCCACCGAGGTCATGTTCTTCACCGGGCTGATCGGCTCGTACATCGTCTTCCGCGCCGGCAGCCCGCGCATGGCCTACAGCAACATCCTCCCGCCCGCGACCCCCATCCCCTCGGGCGAGATTCGCGGCATCCTGATCCACTCGGTCGGCTCGAGCCACGAGGATGTCGCCGAGGTCCTGCGCACGACCGGCGGCCTCCGCCCCGACGAGGTCGAGCGCATCCTCCTGGCCGTCCCGCACGGCGTCGTTCCCGGCCGTCCCGTCACGAAGGCCGAGGCGCTCGAGCAAAAGCTCAGGGCCGCCGGCGCCTCGACCGAGTTGATGAAGCTCCAGACCTATCCCTGGCCAGCGCCTTACGATGACTCGGTCAACCCCCTGGCGATCACCCTCACCGCCGCCAACACGTTTGTGCTGATCTGCTCGTCGGTCACGATGGTCCTGGCGCTCGCCGCCATCCAGCGCGGCCAGCGGGCGAGGTGCAGCCTCTTCCTGTTCGCCACGATCCTGATCGGCTCGACATTCCTGGGTATTCAGGTTTACGAGTACCGCCAGTTGATGTTCGAGCATCATTATCCGATCGGCATCAGCGCTGACGGGCACTTCCGCCCCGGATCGAGCCTGTTCGCCTCGTGCTTCTTCACCATGACGGGCTTCCACGGCGCGCACGTCACCGGCGGCGTGATCCTGTTGTCCTGCGTCTTCATCGGCTCGCTGTTCGGCCGGTACTCGCCCTCGCGCTACTCGACCGTCGAGCTCGCCGGGCTCTACTGGCACTTCGTCGACCTGGTGTGGATCATCCTGTTCACGATCGTTTACCTCATCTGACCTGACCTGACCTGATCTCATCTGATCCACCCGCTCTTTCCGAGGACCGTGCCGATGCGCGAGACCCGAGTCCTGGCTCCTTCCGAGGTCGCCGAGGAACGCCAGCAGGAGGCCCATGCCCCCTACCTGCGGGTCTGGCTGGCGCTCGCCATTCTCACGGCGATCGAGTATCTGTACGCCTCGTGGTTCAGCGGGATCTTCGTCGTCCTGGTGCTCGGGCTGTTGCTCTGGGCTGCGCTCAAGGCCGGGCTCGTCGGCTGGTACTTCATGCACCTGAAGTTCGAGGGCAAGTGGGTCTACCTGCTGATCGTCCCGGCACTTTTGATGGCGACGATCCTGGTCCTCGCGTTACTTCCCGACCAGCTCTTCCCGTACGACGATGAGAGCCTCGACGGCGCCGTGCCGTCGGCTCCCGCCGAATCCAAACCTGCGGAACCTGGCCCGCGCGCGCCCCGCACGTCTGCCACCGCCCTGCCCCGGCCGTCCGGCCTCGCCGGCTGACCTACAATGACAACGGTCGCAACACGTCGACGCGACCCTGACCCAACGATCGACCATCGCATCCAGCTCGAGGACTCGCCGTGTCCAGGTCCTATTCCATCGGTCTGCGGATCATTCTGCTCACGATCGTCGTCTCGTCGGCCCTGTGCTTCGTCGGCGTGCGGCGCTACCCGTTGCGAACGCCTCGCGCCGCCGAGGACATGGGATCCGACGCGCGTTCGCTGGGCTCGTTCCGGCTTCAGGAGCGGTCGGGCCGCGCCGTGACCGACGCCGATCTCTCGAGCGGCGTATCGATCGCCTCATTTATCTTCACCAGTTGCCCGCTCTCGTGCCCGCGGATCTCAGGCGTGATGAAGGGGCTTCAGGAGCGCCTGGCGGGCTCGGACGTCCGCCTGGTGTCGTTCTCGGTCGATCCCGAGCACGATACGCCCGCCGTGCTCCAGGAATATGCCCGGCGCTTCGGCGCGGCGGGCGACCGCTGGTGGTTCCTCACGGGGTCGAAGTCGGTCATCTACGAGCTGATCCGCGACCGGTTCCAGCTCGGCATCGAGAAGTCGACCGCTCCGTCCAGCCCCGACTCCGAGGTTTACATTCACAGCGATCGCCTGGCCCTGATCGACCACGGTCGGATCGCCGGCCTGTACGACTCGACCGATCCGAAGGCCCTCGACGCCCTGGTGGCGAAGGCCCGCCGCCGTGCCCTGCCCGGCTGGGTGCTGCGTTTGCCGAGTGTAAATGCCGCGCTCAACGGCCTGAGCGCGCTGTTGCTCCTGGCCGGCTGGCTGCTCATCCGCCGTCATGGAAAGTCTGGGAAGCGGCCCGCTGTTGAGGCGGCCGATCTCGCGACCGATACCGCGGCGATCGCTGCCCGCTCGACCTGGGACGACCCGCTGGTGAAGGGCCACGTCGCCTGCATGCTCGCGGCGGTCGCGACGTCGACGCTGTTCCTGGGGTGTTATTTGCTCTACCACTTCAAGGCCGGCAGCATGTCGTTCGCGCAGGACGGTATTGTTCGCGTGGCGTATCTGACGATCCTGCTCTCGCACACGCTGCTGGCCACGGCCTCGGTGCCGATGATCCTGACCACCGTCCGCCGCGGCTGGCGCGGCGAGTTCACCCGGCACGTCTCGATCGCCTCGCTGACATTTCCCATCTGGCTGTACGTGGCTGTCACCGGGGTGGTGATCTACCTGATGCTTTACCACCTGCCGGCGATCGAGCTGGGGAGCCGATCGATGCGGTAGTGGGCCGGCGCCGTGACCGGCCGCTGATACCGGCCTGGCGGGTCCCGGGGTCGGCGGCCGTCGCTTAACCGGCGTTCTGCCCAACCACAAGAGAACACTCTTACCCTGGTCGGATCCCCTGTACGTGGTAGAATCGATTTCGATCGCCTTTCGATTCTCGCGGGAGGTCCCATGCCCGACATGAGCCGCGATGTCAGCTCGCTGACGGAATTCAAGGAGAACACCTCGGAATTTGTCGCGCAACTGAAGCAGACGGGTGAGCCTGTCGTGCTGACGATCGACGGCAAGGCCGAGCTTGTCATCCAGGATGTTGCCTCGTACCAGAGACTCCGCCAGATCGCGGAGGAGGCCCGGGTACTCGAGGGCATTCGTCAAGGTCTGGAGGACATGGATGCCGGCCGCACCATATCTCTCGACGAATGGAAGGAGCACGCGCGAGGCCGGCGGGGGATCGAGGGGTGACCTATCGCCCTCGCATCACGGCTCGGGCGGTCGCCGACGCCGATGAGGCCCACGACTGGATCGCCGAGCATGCTTCACCAGCGCGAGCCGAACGCTGGTATCAGGGCCTGTTCGAGCAGATGGAGACGTTGATTCGTCATCCCACTCGCTGCCCGCGAGCGGCGGAGAGCGATCGATTTCCCGAAGAGATCCGAGAGCTACTCTACGGAAGGCGGAGCAACAAGTACCGGATCCTCTTCGCGATCCGCGGTGCTGACGTGGTCGTGCTTCATGTTCATCACGCCGCCCGCGAGGAAATGGAACCGTAATGCAGCCTGCATGTCTCGTCCGATGATTTATCGCCCCTTCTCAACCGAAAACACCCGCCCCGCGTGAGTCGGGGCTCGGAGGGCGTTGAGGAACTCGTCGGTCCGGTCGGGGCTGACCAGGACGGCATAACCCCGGGTCGTCGGGATGGACACCGCCAGCCGGTTTGGCGTGAGGGCCAGGAGTGCTTTCTCGCGGTTTCTCAGCAGATACCAGCCCGACCGATACCTCGGCAGGCCGACGCCGTACAGCTTGAACGCCGGCTGCAAGCCTGGCTCGCGGTCGAGGTCGACGACCCTCGCCAGATCGACCCGAAGCTCCGACATTGGGATCGTCTTATGGATCGCCCCACCGCGGAATTCGAGGCCTCGCGTCGAGACCGCGAGTCGCGTCTCGAACAGCGCGCCGGCGTGCACGACCGTCGGCGCGGCGATCAGCAGCCCGATGCCGAGCCAGCACCATCGGCACGCGTCAGACGCCCATCGCGAAATGCTGCCGCCTCGCATCGGAATCGCTCCCGCCTCGCATGACGGGCGAGCCTGGTCGCGCCGCTGCGCGCAGGCCGCCCCAGGGAATCCCTTCGACATTCCCCAGCGTCACGCATGAGCCAATCCCCCTGGTCCTTCAGGCTCGGGGCGATCCCTCCGTCGTCCCCGGACGGCTGCCGGGTTGTCCCACCCTCGTTTTCGATCGACAATGGCGCCGGTTCGATCGAGACGCGTTCCGGGCCGTCACGCTGGGCTCCCGTCTCGTGCCAGGAGTCCCCATGCGCCGGATTTCGATCCTCGACATCATGATCGTCGTTTCGGCGGTGGCGGTGGGCTCGGTCATCCTTCGCGAGTGCCGCCCCGGGTTTGCCACATGGACCAGATTCTGGTCGGGGATCAACGACCCGACCGGGCTCCATCGCCTCCTGATCTGGGGGCAGGGACCGAGTTCGTGCCTGGTCGTGCCGCTGATGGCGGCGATGATCGTGATACGGCTTCGGAGTCCGCGACCCCGGCGCGGGCGGCTGGTCCGCCAGCCGGGCTTCGTGGCCTGCGTGGCCGCGATGGCGTCCCTCGTGCCGGGCCTGATCTGGGCCGTGACCATCCACCATCGGCCGGGCTTCCAGCGCGCGGAGGGCTTTGAGCAGAGCTGGACCATCGCCCAGCACTGGACACCCTGGGTCGTGCTCGGGAGCTGGCTGGCCCTGGTCCTGGCGCGACGCTGGCGGCCCGAGCGCTCCTGGATCGATCGCACGGGGCGGGTGCTGGGCTTCTACTGGATCTTCTTGCTCGGCGCCAACATGGCCATCTCCTGGATCAACAAGCTCCAGGCGATGCTCCCGCTCGGAGGTCAGCCATGACCGAGGTGGAGATGCCACGGCGGGCCGTCCCGGCGACGGCAATCCTCTTTGCCGTGCTGGCGACGGTCGTGGCGGTCGTGCCGCTCGTCCGCTGGGCGGATGCGGAGTTCCTCCGTGTTGAGCCGCCGCCCCGGAGCGAGCGTCGCTCGCATACCCCCTCGCGTCCGGCCTGGGTGTTCGCCCTGGAACATCCTTATCGCCGCGTGCAGTTCGATTCCCTCTGGCTCACTGTGGCCGCCACCCTGGGCGCGAGTGTATTCCTCACAACAGACGGCCGGACCTGGACCCGCCGACGGCTGGCCCGGCCCGGGACGGCTGGTGTTTTCGCGTCGCTTCTGGTCGGCGGCGTGCTGACGACCCAGCCCCTCATCGCCCCGGGCCCATTCGCCATGACGAACGGCCCCTGCTATGCCCTGTTCAACGTCCTGTCACTCGGCATCCCGGGTCTGCTCGTGGGCGTGTGGGTCGTCGCCTGGCTGCGCCCTCGCAGGGGCCAGCATCTCCTCCGCGAACGCATTGCCCAGGTCGTCACCTGGACCTGGCCGGCACACATCGGCCTGCTGATCGGCTACGGTCTGATTTTCGGCTGATCGGGCCCGTGCCTCCCGAACCCGCGACCGGCCGCCGGTGTCGACGGGTCGGACGGCGTTCCTTCCCCGGGGACGGACATCGGCCGCCTGATGGGTTTCCTCCCGTCGGCTCAGATGGGGGCTTCGATGCCAGCCGAACGCGAGATCCGCGCCGATTATGATCGCGAGTCGATCGTCGTCTACCAGGCGTATCCGCCGGCGATCGCGGACGCTGCCCTCGCCGCGCGCCGGTTCGTGCCGCCGTTCTCATTCCAGTTGATGACCTGGATCAAACCCTCGTTCCTCTGGCTGATGCATCGCAGCAACTGGGGCCAGAAGGCCGGCCAGGAGCGGATCCTCGCGGTGCGGATCACTCGCTCCGGCTGGGAGAAGGCGCTCGCGCTGGCCGTGCTGACCTGCTTCGAGCCGGGCGTCTTCCACTCGCCCCAGGAGTGGGACGAGCGATTCCGTCAGGCGATCGTCCCCGCGCAGTGGGACACCGAACGCTCGTTGCGAGGCGCCGCCCTCAACCACTTCAGCATCCAGGTCGGCCTGAGCCGCCACATTATCCGTGAATTCGTCGAACAATGGACCGTCGGGATCGAAGACCTGACCCTCCAGGTCCGGAAGATTCACGGCCTCCTCCAGGCCGGCCAGGCGGAGAAGGCCGGGCGGCGACTCCCGCCCGAGCGGGTCTATCCGGTCGCACCGGAGATCGGCCGGGGGCTGCTCATCCGGACCTGATCGGTTCGCCGCGCCGGGCGGTTGGAGTCACGCCGAGCCAGTCGATTCCCCGATTCGCGGGACGACCCGAGATGGTAGGCTCAATCGTGCGGGATGAGACCTGCTCGTCTTTTCGCCCGATGGAGAGCCGCTCCATGACCGACTATGAGGTGAGCCCCGAGGACTTCGCCTTCCTGGTGGAAATGGCCTCGCGGCACCATCGCAAGCAGATCGCCGCGAATCTCGGGCTGACCATTCACGTCCGTCGCGGCGAGGTCTTCTTCCGGGGACCCGACGGCGCCGAGGTGGCCTGGATGGAAGCGTATCGGCGGTCCCAGGCCGACGATCAGATCCGGCGGAAGACCTACAACCTGTCCATGCACTACAGACATTT
>JAKAUH010000156.1 GCA_021818605.1 Planctomycetota bacterium | reverse complement strand
GATCTAGGTCTCTCCGACCTCGCTCGCGATCGCGCCGTTCCGGAGCGCGGTCGGAGAGCGGATTGGCGCGATTTACCTGTGATCGAACGCGAGGGATGTGCGGCTTGAGCGGAATGCGCCGATTTGCCCTGTTTGCCCCAGGCGGCTTGATCGTCGGGGTGGGACGGGACCGAAGCGGGCGAACCTCGGATGGATGACTGACGGTCGTCGTGTGGGGAGCCGGGGGCCATGTCAGGGAGCGATCGGCGCGCCCTTTGCGGTTGGATGGGATCGCATCTCTTCCATTCCGGGAGAGCCATACGCCGGCATGAAAGCAGGTGAGGTCAGGCTTTCCAGCCTGACAGGACCGGAACGTGAGGTTGGAAAGCCTGCCCTACGTGAAGACCGTTCTTGTCGGGGCAATCGCTGTTGAGGAGGCATCGATGGGCGAAAAGATTGAACAGAAGATCAAGGACGCGGGGCACAAGGTCGCCGAGCAGGCCGACGAGGCCGGGCAGGAGGTGGGACAGAAGGTCGGGAAGGCCGCGGAGTGGGTGAAGGACAGGACGCAGGAGGCCGGCGACAGGCTGGAACAGGCCGGCGACGCGGCGAAGAAGAAGATCAACGACGCGACGGGCGGCTGATGGCGGATACGGGATACTCACTGGTCGTCGACCCACGTCAGGGTCAGAGCGATATCGCCCGCGGCCGTGGGCACGGTCGTGCGGTGCGGCGTGAGGTCGTCAGGCTGGTGCGACGCGATGAAGTTGGGGAGTGCGCGCAGGCATGCCTCGAGCAGCGTGAGCTCCCAGACCAGGGGCGGGCGCATGGTCATGCCCCGCTCCTTCTTGAACGCCAGGGGATAGGCCTCGGGATCGGCGACAACCCAGCCGTGCTCGCGGGCCGCGAGCAGGTCGGCCATTGGGATCGATTCCTGCGGGTCGAACGTCATCGTCAGAGCGACGCTGCGCCGGACGTTTTCCTCGTTCGTCGCCGGCCGGGTCCAGAGGCGGCGGAGCATTTTCAGATCATCATAAAGCGCAATGCCGATCGTCACGCCTAACCGGCCCATCACCACGACGTACCAGGGGCCGCTGTCGAATCGGTCGGTCTCGACCCGGATCGCCCCCTCGTAGCCGAGCGACCTCCAGGGGGCCCGGCGGTAGAACTCGGCTGCGGCCTGGTAGAAGCGGCCGACGCGCTCGGCGGTCATCCCGGGCATGTCGAGCAGTCCCGGCGGCTGTTTCTTCGCCAGGAAGTCGCCCAGATCGGCGATCAGGGCATCGACCACGTGGAGCTCGTCGGTCTCGACGCGGTTGACGCCGATCTCGTCGAGGTGGGGGCGAAGCTCGTCCCAGATCGGGCCGGGGAAGATATTGATCTGGCTCGGCCGGTGTGGCTCGTCCTGGGGCGGTTCTCTCATGGCCTGGACGATGATGTCCCAGACCGTGGCGGCCGAGGGCGGATTGTCGGTCATCGTCTGGGCCAGGAAGAGGTCGGTGGTCGAGCTGGCGACGAAGGTCATCCAGGGCTGGATGAACTCGCCCCAGCCGTTCTTGACCAGGGTGGGGATGGGGCGGAAATCCACCTGCCAGATGTCGAACGGCTGCGGCAATCGCTTGAGCCGGACCTTCGCCAGGGCCGTCGGACCGATCGCGGGCCGGTCGACCGACGATGGCTTCGCGGGACCCGTCTGAGTGATTCTTCTGAGCCAGGCGAGTGCGCCGGGCGTGGAGCGCCAGGCGGACAGGCCGTCCTGGGCGTAGACGATCGCCTCACTCCGGTGGCCGTGTTCATAGTACGAGGGCCGCTCGATCGGCAGCGGTTCCTGGCCGAGAAGGATCGTCGGGACGTATTCGTTGGTTTTCTGCGCGGCCATCAGCCGGGCGCGGGCCTCGGGCGAGTCGCCCTGCTGGCGGAAGGCGAACAGGGCGCTGGTATAGGCCCAGGCGGTCGTGGTCTCCTTGAATGTTGCCAGCAAGCGGGCGAGTTCCTCGTCGCGGTTGAGGTCGATCAGCCACTCGGCGAGGATATAGCGAACGCCCTGATTGTCGTTGGGATTGAGCCGCAGCATTTCCTGCAGGTGCTCGACGGCCTCCTCGCGGCGTCCGAGGGACCAGAGGGAGTGCGCCAGGCCGTCGCGGGCGCGCATGTAGGGACGGGTGTCGAGCAGGCCCCAGAATCGGCCCACCTCCTCGCGGAAGATGTCCGGGCCGAGGGTCCGCTCCGCGGCGGCGACGGCCCGCTGGTAGAGATCCAAGGCCTCTCTGGGGTTTGGAGCCTGTTCGGCGAGGAGGATGAGGGCGTCGGCGCAGTCGGGGCAGATTGCCAGGGCCTGGTGCGCGATCGCGGCGCGCCGGGCGGGGTCGGTCTGTTCGACGGCCTGGTAAACGAGGTCCTGGGCCTGGCTCAGGAGGGTCTTCTGGGACGGGCCGAAAATCTCGGCGGCGTGCTTGCGCATGACCCCCTCAAGCACGCGAGGGTCGGGCAGCGGGTCCGGCGGCTGGGACGCCGAACTCGATTGGAGGTTCGGGCGTTTCCTGGGCGGCCGACGCTTCTTCCGGCCCATAGGGGACCTCATGGGGGGCGAACGGTGTCGGGGGCTTTGATGGACGACAGGACCTATCATATCGTCCGGGGCGATCGACGAGAACCGTGCGGGAGGCACGATCGCGGTGGGGCCAGGGCAACCCGGCGGGATTCCCTCAGTCGGGCTCGCGCGGCGGGATCGCGGCGAGGAGGCCCTGGATCGCGCCATACGCCAGGTGGGCCAGGAGCGAGCTGGCGGCGACCTTGAGGCCGTCGACCTCGTAGCCAAAAACGCCGAAACCTGAGATCGGCATGACGATCAGGCCGCTGAGCAGCCAGAGGATGATGCCCCAGAGCAGGCCCTTCGCCAGCCAGGGAATTGGTAAACGGCTGGCGAAGAACCCGAAGCCCAGCGGAAAGACGATCGAGCCATTGAAGAAGTGGAAGAGGATCAGGCCGAGCCCGCGAGGATGGCTGGCCTCCACCCCGATGGCCCGGAGCGGGTCCGGACTGCGGCTGATGAGGATGGGCTCGAACAGGAACATGATGATCGCCAGCACGACCGTCCCGGCGAAACCGCCCAGGATGAGCTGGCCGAACGACCGCGGTCCGCTCGGCGGTGCCGGGCCTGGGGCGCCGAGCGAACCGGGCCCAGTGTCGGATCTGGGTTCGGGCTCGGGCTCGGGCTCGGGCTCGGGCTCGGGTTCGTGGCTCTCCGCATTCGTCGCCATCCGATCCTCCACTCCGCGACAGGGGACGAGGGCCCTCCTGAATCTGGGTTCCGGTGCGGAGGAAGTCAAGACGGCGAAAGCGGTCGATTGGTGCGCGGCTCTCGCCCGATCGCCCGGCTCACGCCTTGCGGAGCAAGGGCAGGGGGTTGAAACCGGGGCCGAGGACGGGCTCGGTGGGGCAGTCGAGCCAGTCGGTCAGGAGGCTGGCGTAGACGCGGCGGAAGTCGGTGTGGTGCTTCAGGTCGCCGTCGTCCAGGTCGTCGAAGGTCGGGTGCGCGCCGATCAGGCCGGCCTTCGCCACGGGGCCGACGAGGAACACCGGCGCGGCGGCGCCGTGGTCGGTACCGAGCGAGGCATTCTCGGCGACGCGGCGGCCGAACTCGCTGAAGGTCAGCAGCGCGACGCGGTCGGCCTGGCCGGCGTCGGCGAGGTCCTCATGAAACGCGGCGATCGAGTCAGACAGCTCGGTCAAGAGCGCGGCATGCGTCGCGAGCTGGTTGGCGTGGGTGTCGAAGCCGTCGAGCGAGGTGTAGAAGATCCGGGTGCCGAAGCCGGCCTTGATGATCTGGGCGATCATTTCCAGACGCTTCGCCAGGCCGAAGTTGGGGTATCTGGACTTTCCCGCCTTTGACGCGACCTGCTCGAGCCGGCTGCTCGACTCATACGCCGAGAGGGTCGTCTGGCGGATGAAGCCGAGCACCGGGTCGTCCCTCTTGCGCTCGGCGGCGGCCATCTCGCCCAGTGCCGATCGCTCGGCGCGGCGCTCGGCGTCGGTCCCGGTGAGCTGGAGCTTGTAGCCAGCGAGGCTCTCGAGCGCGGGGACCTCGGTGTGTCGGCTGCGCAGCGCCTGGGGCAGCGATCGGCCGCCCACGTGCATCGCGGGCGGATCCTCGCCCGGCCTGCGCCCCTTCTGATCGATCGCCCGGCCCAGCCAGCCGGTCTCGAGGGTCCTGGCATCGTTCGCCAGCCGGCCGACCTCCCAGATCTCCATCGAGCGGAAGTGGGAGCGGTCGGGGTTGGGATAGCCGACGCCCTGGACGATCGCCAGCCGGTTCTTCTCCAGCAGCTTGCCCATGCCGCCCATCGCCGGGTGCAGGCCGATCTCGGGCGTGATCTTTTGCACCTGGGATGACCCGATGCGCAGCGTCCGACGGCCGCGGTTGTAGCCGTCGATCCCGTGCGGAACGACGGTATTCAGCCCGTCGTTGCCGCCGAGGAGCTGGACGACGACGAGGATCCGTTCGTCCGACTTCCTCGACGACGGGCCGGCCTTGTCGACCGCGACCGCCGCGCGGGCGGACCGGCCGAGGAATTCGGGGACGGTGGCGGCGCCCATCGCGACCAGGGTGCTCGAGGCCAGCGAGGACTTCAAAAAGCGGCGGCGGTTCGAGGTCATGACATCCCTCCAGGGTCGGACGCGCGGGTTACAATGAGCCCTGCCGAACTGGGGACAGGCATCTCGAAAACTCGGAGCCAGTCCCCAGATCGTCAGGGCCTGCTAGGCAAGCTGGTACTCGGGCAGGTTCAGAATACGTCGCGCGGCGTCGCGCAGGGCAGCGTTGCCATCGGCGGCCTTCGCCATGACAGCTTTCAGGATCGGGTCGCGGACGCCCGGCTCGACGGGTCCAGGGATCAGCAGGTCGAGCAGGAACCGAACCGCCTCGGGCGGGCGTGAAAAGCCGTGGCGCGCGGCCAGCTTTGCCGGGTCGAGCCGGCGGCCGAGCGCCTCGTCGTCGTCCGAGAGCAGGGCCAGGCCGAAGTTGGCGCGGGCGAGCATGGTGGACGAGTTGATCCAGGCGCGGCCCCACTCCCAGCCGGCGACGCTCGGTGGGGCGAACAGGCCCTGGCCCATCTGGGTGCACGCCTTCGCCATCGCGGCGGCCTGGACGGTCGGCTTGAAGACCTCGAGCGAGCGCACCGTGCCGACGGTGAACTCGACCGGGCACTTCACCCGCCTGCGCCGGATCGACGGGTCGAAGAACAGGTTGGAGCGGAGGATCGTCTCGACCGGCACGCGGATCTGATAGCCCGACGCGCGGAACGCCTGGGCCAGCGGCGCCAGCAGGGCCCCGGAAGGCGAGTGGAATTCGCTGACGAAGTAGCTAAAGAGCTTGCGGCAGATCCACTCGGCGCAGGCGGGCTGGTCGAGGAGGATCGAGGGGATGTCGTCGCCCGACCAGTTCCCCTTGCGGCCGAGGACCGTCTTGGGCCCGTCGTCGTGCTGGCGAGGGACGACCGAGAAGGCGTCGCCGACGACGAACCAGCCGGTGAAGGCCCGCGCGGCCTCCTGGATGTCCTTTTCGGAATAGTGCCCGCGGCCGAGGCTGAACAGCTCCATGACCTCGCGAGCGTAGTTCTCATTCGGATGCGATTTTTTGTTGACCGTCGAATCCAGCCAGATGAGCATGGCCGGATCCTTGCCGATGGCCGACAGCAGGGCGAGGAAGTCGCCCAGGGCCTGCGAGCGGAGCAGGGCATTCTGGCGCTGCATCAGCCCAGCGTTCTGCACCTTGGCCATCGAGGTGGCGAAGTGGTCGTGCCAGAGGAGGGTCATCCGCTCGCGCAGGGGGTGCGGCGTGAAGACCATCCGGTAGAGCCAGACGGCCTGAAGGCCTTCGAGGTCGGCGGTGGCGCCCAGGCGATGCGCCATGGCGTTGAGGAACGATTCGAACTCGGCGGCCGGGGTGCCGTCGGCCGCGGTTGGCTCGCCGGCGAGCAGGCGGGCGACGCTGGCCTCGGGGCCGTGCTTAAGGTCGCGCTGAAGCGTGCCCCACGGCGCGGCGAACCCGGCGCGGCGGTGCAGGTGCGCGACAGCCTGGATGTCCCAGGGCCGGTCGCAACTGGGCTGGTACGGCGCCCAGGCGCGGCCGGGATCGTCCATCAGCGACTTGGTCGAGGCCATCCTCATCGGGCGATCCTCCGGCGCGGCCTGCGGCCGCGGGGTTCAGTTTTCAGTTTTCAGTTTTCAGTTTTCAGTTTTCAGTTTTCAGTTTTCAGTTTTCAGTTTTCAGTTTTCAGTTTTCAGTTTTCAGTTTTCAGTTTTCAGTTTTCAGTTTTCAGTTTTCAGTTGGGAGCCGGGACGCGGTGTGGGTTGGGTGATCGCCGCGCTGGGCCGCGCCGGGCTGGTCCGATCAGTGGGACAGTTTGAGCTTGAGCTGGACGCGGGTGAGGCCGGCAAGATCGTGGATGACCAGGCGGCCGTGGCCGAGGTAGCGGAGCAGGGCCAGGTTGAGGTCGACCCGGCGTCCGGCGTCCTCCTTCGTCTCGCCGCGCGAGAGCATGGTCTGCATGATCATTCGATCGCGGTTCTTCTCGAGCAGCCGGGCGAGCTCAGGGCCGTCGGCCGTCACGGTGAACGTGGCGGGCTCGGGCTTTTCCGGCCCGTTGCCCGAGGCGGAGCTGGATTTCAGCTCGCGGATGAGCGAGCGGGCGAGCCCGGCGCTCGAGCTGAGGATGAAGTACCGGCCGACGTGCGCGATCGACGGGCTGTAGTTATACCGCTGGGCGCCGGGCTCGTCCGGCGACGATGACTTCGTCGAGAGGATGAACTTCGTCGTGGTCATGGGGATCCCGTCGACGTTTTCGGAGCCGAGCTCGAGCGCGGCGGCGCGCTTCTGGGCGGCGTCGACGTTCGAGATGCCGATGATCGCCTGGAAGGCGACCTTGAGCCGGTCGGCGAAGTCCTCACGTGAGTCGCTCAGCTCGGCGACCACGGCGAAGGCGGGAAGCTTCGTATCCGGGGCGGGCTTCATCGCGGCGAAGTCCTGCTGGGCGACCACGAGCCGCCAGTGTGGGTCGAAGGCGCCCAGGACATCGGCGCCGAACTCGCGACCGCCGAAGAACTGGCCGGCGAGGGTGTCGAACTGCGCGAAGCCCTGGACGGTCTCGGGCGCGAAGAGGTCGGCCCGCGCCTCCCAGATCGTTGCCCAGCCGCGCCAGAGGCTCAGCGAGGCGATCGTGCCGGGCGGGCAGAGCGGCAGCGCGGGGGCCTCACCCTGGCCCGGGAGGTAGCCCTTGATCGACGCCGGACGATCGCCGCCGGCCAGCGGTAGATCGACGTCGGCCGCGACCTCGGTGCCAGACCATCGCACCGTGGCATCCACGGCGGCGGCCTGCTTGAGCGCCTCGTACCACGAGCCGAAGACCAGGCCGCC
>JAKAUH010000061.1 GCA_021818605.1 Planctomycetota bacterium | reverse complement strand
CCAGGACGTACTCCCCCGGCTCGGCTAGGATTCGCTGACGATCTGGCGGCGAGGTCGCACGTGCCGCGTCCTGACCGATCGATGTCCCCACTCCCCGACGCGTTTCCAGCACGCCGGAACGCTCGAGCTCGCTGTAGACCTTCGCCACCGTGTTGGCGTTGATCTTCAGGTCAACCGCCAGTTGCCGGACCGTCGGCAGCCTGTCCCCGACATTCAGCCGCCCCGTCGCAATCGCGACGCGAATCGCCCGGTCGAGCTGGAGATAGAGCGGCGTCCTGTCCTTCTTGTCGATCGCGAACATGGCGTCCGGGCCATCCTCCAGATTCGATGCCGGCGCGCTGAGGACTCTCGCATCGATCGGGTTCGGAGCGATCGCCCGCATGCCGGCGCCAACCTCGCCCCACGCGAGGCAGTTCACGGTTTCGACTCCGACAGGGCCAGGCCGACGAACGTCGGGACCGTGCCCGCCAGCTCCTCGGAGAACATCCCGGCATCGACCGGCTGGATCCGTCCCACGACTGGCCGGTATCGCGAGTCGCTCGTCACCATGAGATCGGACACGAGCGAGTGACACGCCCGCAGTGTCGTCGATCCGTCGCAGGTGGTCAACCGGATCATGCTCCGGTGCTCGAGGGCCGGATGCCCCTGAAAGGTGCCGACGCGGAGTCGTACGGCGAGGGCGACATCCGCATGGGTCTCCCGGAGGATTTGCGCCTCGGCCGCCGTCCGGGCGCGTACGCTCCCTCGCAGGACGCACGGGCCGGACGCGCGATTGTCCAGAAACCCAGGGAGCGCCATGGCTCCACGTGAGCTTCCTTGCAATACGCACAGGCCGGGCGCCGCCATCGTGCGGGTGTGCATCACGATCCCCGTATCACTTCCGAAGATGTTGAGGTACACCAGTAACGACGACCCAACCGCAGAGCTCTTGCGCAACGCGGCATACCCAGAGCTCGCCTGTAGCTCATCTCGCGTGACCAGCCCCAGCCCGCGCCGGCGGAGATCCTGGAGGAAGGCATTGTACAGAGCGGAGGCCAGGGATCTCTGGTGCTGCTCGTCGATCGGGGTGTATCTCCGCCCGAATCCGATCAGGCTGATCGCCATGTGCACCGGATTCATCGTGATCATCGGGTTTTTGAACATCGGTTGGCGCGGGATGGGCAGTTGGAACTGGTAGTCCACGAACTCGACGTTGAACTCCGTCACCACGACTCTACGCCCCGGGACGAGGACACGTGCTGGATCCAGGTCACCATCGATGCTCCAGAACGGCTCCTGTGCCTCGGCCTTGCCGGCAGGATTCCCCTGTTCGGAGAACACTGCCCCGGCTGGAGATCTGCCGTCCAGCTCCGCCACGCGCCGGGGCGGGCTGAAGCAGCCCGACAGAAATGTCTGGAAAATGAGCAGGGCAGCCAGGGACGTCCGTTGGGCCCACCGCCATCCGCTGCCTTCCCCGCGGTGGGCTCGAGGCCATCGAATCAGGCGCCACGCACAACTGCCAACCCTGATCTGTTGACCGACGGATCTCATCATGACCTCTGTGTCCGATCGCGTCATCCTGACGTGATGAACGAGCCGATGTCCCGGTCGCCGGTCCTCCGACGGTTGGGACGCTGACCGAGCATTGTACCATTGTGTTGTTCTACTAGTACAAAGGGATCGGCCGGTCGACCGAGGCGTCGCCAGAAAAACCGGAAGGGATTCTGGAATGGCAGTAGATGGATGCGACTGAACCCGCGAATGCTGTGGGTCGGGAGGCGCGGGACGGGGTGGTTGCCGCGAACTGGGTTCGCGCGGTGCCTCTGGCCAGCCGATGCGAGCGAGCGCTCGGCTGTCGGATACGACCACCGCTTTGAGGAGATTGTCAGTTCGTTACCACTGACGCGCCGGGATGTGCTCGAAACCCTGGAGATGCGTGGGCAGCGTGCTTCCGGATACTCGCCGCGACGAACGAGGATCAGTGATTCAACCGGCCTTCGATCCAGCGTACCACGTCGTCGAGTACCTGCTCGCGGCCGAGCTCGTTGAGCGGCTCGTGGAGCATTTTTGGGTAAAGCAGCAGCGTCCTGTCCTCGCTGCCGAGGTGGTCGTAAAGCTGACGGGCCGCGGCGGGGTCGACGACCGGATCCTGGCCGCCGACGATCAGCAGGGTCGGGACGCGGATCTCCGCCGCGCGGCGCAGCAGCATCTCGCCGCCTTCGACCATGCCGAAGAACAGCGGTGCGCTCATCCGGTGGTGCCGCAGGCGGTCGGCAAGATGCTGGCGCTGGACTTCCGGGTCGCGGGTCAGTAGGTGCACGCGCATCGGGCTGTTCAGCGTGATCCACGGGGCGTGCTGGAGGAGGAACCTGCCCAGCTTCAGCTTGTACGGGGGGATTGGCAGGGCGATCCGGAGGGCCGGGTTGGAAACGATCAGACCGTTGATCGGGGCCGGATTCGCCAGGGCCGACCGCAAGGCGACCTGGCCGCCGTTGGAGTGGCCGAGCAGGAACCGCGGCAGATCGGGGCGCCGGCGGGCGGTCCATTCCAGCACGCCGTGCAGATCGTCGGTCAGCTCGTCATAGCGGCGGACCACGCCGCGCCGCCCGGGACTGCGGCCATGGCCGCGGAAGTCGACGGCGACGACGTCGATCGCGAGCGCGGGGCCCAGCGACTCGGCGACGTGTCGGAAGGTGCCGCCGTGCTCACCGAAGCCGTGGGCGATGACCAGCGTGCCGCGTGGATCGGGCCGGGGCCACCATCGGCCGCGGAGCGTCAATCCGCCGGAGGTGCCGACCTCGATGTCGCGGGCCGGCGCTGCCGCCGTCGCCGCGCCGCGCTGTCCGATCTTCATTGTCGACGTGTCCCCCTGGCCCGATGGCGCACCTCGGCCCCGAAGGATTCAGTGTAGCAGGCCGCGTCCTGGCGCCGAGCCCATTTGCCCGGATCGCCGGGACGCCCCGGGGTAGGGTCGCGGCGATCGACCTGACGGCCCCGCGCCCACCCCGGTCGTCCAGGATTGTCCCTTCGTGCGGATTCTTCAACACTTCTGGGGTATCGGTTGTCAGCCCTTGCAGGCCGCGGCGATCGCGCGGTGCACCTCGGTGATGCAGGCCCGGATGTCGGCCTCGGGGGCCTCGGGGTTCTCCTCGTACTCGATCGCCAGGCAGTACTCGTACCTGTTCTTCGCCAGCGCCTTGAGCAGGTCGACGGTGCGCAGGTCGCCCTTGCCCAGGACGGTGAAGGTCTTCGCGTCCTTGACATCCTTGAGGTGGACGCCGTAGACGCGGGGGCCGAAGACCTCGACCGCGTGAACGGGGTCCTCGCGCGAGCGGAGGAAGTGGCCCGTGTCGACGCAGCAGCCGATTTTGGGGTTGTGGTCCTTGATGGCCTTCTCGATGGTCTCGATCCTGGCGAAGCGGTCGCCCGGCCCGTGGTTGTGGATGCCCAGCGGGATGCCGTATTCCTCGACCTGCCTGTCCAGCACGTCGAAGGCGTCCGGATCCGGGCTGATCGAGAGGTACTTGAGACCCATGGCCCTGGCGAACTCGAAGTACTTGCGGTTGGCCTCAGCGTTCTTGCTCATGGGAACCACCCCGTAGCCCATCAGGGTGACGCCGGCCTCCTTGAGCTGCCGCTGGCGCTCCTCGATCTGCTGGGGGTTGTGAGTCAGCGGGATGTGCTCGGGGTAGGCTTCCCAGTAGTGGATTCCCAGCTCGCCGGAGACCTTCAGCGCCCTGGCCGTATCGGCATGGCCGGCGGTCCGGTAGCCGCGGAGGGAGTAGCTTTGCAATCCGAGCTTGAACGGCTCATCCGCGCCTGACTTTTCGTCGGTCGCCCGCACGGCGGCCGACGCCGCGCCGCCGATTGCCATCGCCCCGACCGCCGCGCATCCGGCGGCCAGCATCTGCCGCCTTGTCCAGTCTCGTGGGTCCATGCCTGTCGACATCGTTACAGCCTCCGCAATGCCCCGGCGCGGCGCACCGCGTCGCGCCGGGAGGATGGAAAACCGGGCGCCTCGCCCGTCCGTCGCGAGGCTATCGCAACGGTCCGTCCGATGCCAGGCCCGCGCGCCGATTCACAAAGTGCAGGTTGCCGGTGGTCAGCTCTTGAGGGTCGAATTCCCGCGCTGGTATGATGCGCGGCGCCTCGATGGCATATCGGCTTGCTGCGACGCGCGACTGGCGCATTCTCGACGCGAGGGACGAGCCATGCGACCCCGAACCGAGGTCATGGGCATCTTGCAGCCGGTGGGTGGAGGCGATCCGATCCCCCTAAACAAATCCGAGTTGGTCCTGGGCCGGAGGCCGTCGTGCGATGTCCGGCTCGACTTCGAGAACGTCTCCGGCAAGCATTGCGTGCTTCGGCTGATCAACGGCGTCTGGAACGTCCGTGATCTGGGGAGCACCAACGGCACGACCGTCAACGGCGCGCGGATCGCCACCGAGCAGAGCCTGATGCCCGACGATCAGTTCGGCATCGCCGGCCACATGTTCACCATCGCCTACGACCCGGCCGGGCCCGAGGCGTTCCTGCACTCGCACAAGGACCTGGACACCGAGGTTGTGCAGGAGCGGCCGAGGAGCTCTCTCATGGACCTGGCCGGCCTTGACACCGACGACGCTCGGCTCAAGCCCAAGCGGCCCAAGCGGGCGCCGACCACGATCGAGCGGCTCTCGGCCGACGAGGCCGAATTCGACGACGCCGTGCCCGAGCATTTCCAGGGCGCGACCGAGCCGGCCAAGAAGCCGCCCGCCGACGACGACTTCTTCAAGCTCATCGAAGAGGACGTGAAGTAACCCAGCCCCGGCGAGCCCCCGGCGATCGAGAGCCAACCGCGCGCCCACGCATCTTCCCGCCGAATCGAATGCTCCGCGACGGTTCGTCGCATTCCGGGACGAGAATCGGACCGATTGGCCCGATTTGTCGCTAACTCACTACAGGCACCGGCCTGATCGATCATCGTGCGTCCATCGCTCGTCGTGGCGAGGGATCGGGCCGATCGGGACGGTGTGTTCCCTTTCCAACCTGTATCACGGTTCCGACACCCGTGGAGTCTGACGCAATGAAGACAATGATCCGGACCTTGATGGGATTGGGGCTGGTGGCGATCATCGCCGGCCCGGCGGCGGCGCAGGGGCGAGGCGGCTTTGGCCGCGGAGGCATGGCCCAGCTCCTCGGCAACGAGAGCGTGCAGAAGGAGCTCAAGCTCAACGACCAGCAGGTCGAGAAGGCCAAGGAGCTCTCGGAGAAGATGAGCGAGAAGGCGCGCGAGGCGCGGCAATCGGCCCAGGATCTCGAGGGCGAAGAGCGGATGAAGAAGATGCGGGAGGCCATGGCCGAGATCCACACCGAGACCGTCAAGGAGGCCGGCGAGTTCCTCAAGCCCGAGCAGCTCACCCGGCTCAAGCAGATCTCGTACCAGGCGAGTGGTGCCCGGGCGTTCAACGACCCCGAGGTCGCCAGGAAGCTCAATCTCACCGAGGACCAGAAGACCGCGATTCACGAGATCGAGCAGGAGGCGAACGAGGAGCGGCGGTCAATTTTCCAGGACAATCAGGGGGATCGCGAGGCCATCATGAAGAAGATGGGCGAGCTCAACAAGCAGACCCTGGCCAAGATCGAAGGGAAGCTCAACGACGAGCAGAAGAAGACCTGGACCGGACTGATCGGCTCGCACTTCGACGTGGTGTACCCGCCCCGCAACAACTGAGACCCGTCGCCTCTCGCCCGCCCGGGATCGACCCGGGCGGGCTGCGCGGTCGGCTGTCCACCGGACCGACCGGGCTGCCACAAATCCCCGCGACGACCGACCCGACCAAACCGCATCCCCATCCAGGAACCCGACACGATGAAGACCAACCTCACTGCCGTTCTGGGCTTTGGCCTGATCGTCCTGATCGCCGGTCCGGCCGCCGCGCAAGGACCTCCGCGCGGATTCGGCGCCCGCATGGGCACCTACAACGGCCTCCTCGTCAACGAGAGCGTCCAGAAGGAGCTCAAGCTGGACGCGAAGCAGATCGAAAAGGCCAACACGCTTGACGAGAAGATTCAGGGGGAGATGCGCGAGAAATTCGAGGGCCTCCAGAACCTCGCGCCCCAGGAGCGCCGTGGTAAGTTCATGGAGATCACCCTCGAGCTGTCAGCCCTGGCCCTCAAGTCGGCTGGCGAGTTCCTCAAGCCCGAGCAGGTTGCTCGCCTCAAGCAGATCTCCTACCAGGTCCGCGGGGTGCAGGCCTTCAACGACCCCGACGTCGCCAGGAGGCTGAGTATTACCGACGCCCAGAAGGCCGACATCGAGAAGATTCAGGGCGAGTCCATGCAGGAGGTGCGGGCCGTCTTTCAGGACGCTGGCGACGACCGCGAGGCGGCCATGAAGAAGGTCGGCGAGATCCGCAAGCAAACCGAGGCGAAGATCGAGGCGAAGCTCAACCACGAGCAGAAGAAGACGTTGAAGGAGATGCGCGGAGCCCCGTTCGACATCAAGTACGAGCAAGGTTGACAACAGCCGGCCGATTGACCGGGCCGGCTCGACGATCCTCTCGCGACCGGCCCTGACCCAGCCGCACCCATGACCCCCGAGGCCCTCGGGCCCGGGGGGCGTTTTGCGCGCTGGGAGATGTCCGGCCGGTCGCCGCGGTTATTCGACGGTCACGCTCTTGGCGAGGTTGCGGGGCTTGTCGATGTCGCAGCCACGGTGGCGCGCGACGTGGTAGGCCAGCAGTTGTAGCGGGACCACGGCCAGCAGCGGCTGGATCACCTCGGGCGCCTCGGGGATCGGCAGGAAGACGTCCGCGAGCGAGGCGACGGAGTCGTCCCCCTCGGTGCCGACGGCGATGATTCGCCCCTCGCGGGCGCGGACCTCCTCCATGTTGCCCAGGGTCTTGGCGTGCAGCGAGCCGTGCGGCGCGACGAACACGCAGGGCGTCTCGCGGTCGACCAGCGCGATCGGCCCGTGCTTCATCTCGGCGGTCGGATAGCCCTCGGCGTGGATGTAGCTGATCTCCTTGAGCTTAAGCGCCCCCTCGAGCGCGACGGGGAAGTGGATGTCGCGGCCGAGGTACAGCGCGTTGCGGGCGCCGGTGATCTCCGAGGCGGCCCGCTCAATGAGCGGCTCCGACTTGAGGACCTCGCCGATCAGCCTGGGCACCGACTCGATCGCATCGACGACTGCCATCCCGTCGGGGAACGACAGGTGCCGCAGCCGTCCCAGGTACAGGGCCAGTAGCGCCAGTACCGTGACCTGCGCCGAGAACGCCTTGGTGCTGGCGACGCCGACCTCGGGCCCGGCGTGCAGGTAGATGCCGCCGTCCGCCTCGCGGGCGATCGTGCTCCCCACGGTGTTGACGATCGCCAGCGTGGGATGGCCGCGCCGCCTGGCCTCGCGCAGGGCGCCCAGCGTCTCGGCAGTCGCGCCCGACTGGC
>JAKAUH010000333.1 GCA_021818605.1 Planctomycetota bacterium | reverse complement strand
CATCCAACTCCAGGCGGCCATGCGCATGCTCATGCCGCGGGTGCGCATCGGCCGCGACGGGCTTTACAACATCCTCGCCTATCTCAAACGCCACCGCGCGGCGAAGAGCCCCCGCGCGATTCGCTTCGAACTGGAGCCGGGCCGACCGCCGCTGGCCATGCTCGAGCCGTGGGACCAGCGCGTGCCCCTGGGCGATGCGCCGTATGAAGGTCCGAAGGCCGAGGTCATCCGGATCTGGGGCCGCGACCGGCTGCGGGTGCTCGCCCGGCTCTTGCCGATCCTCGACTCGGCGGATATCGATTTGCTCGGCACCGGGCTGCCGAGCTTCTGGAGCATCCGTACTGGTCCGATCCGGCTGACGCTGGGACTCTCGGGCTGGACGGCCAACGACTGGTCGCGAGGCTCGGCGCTCGATCAGCTCGCGCCGCCAGCCGAGCCCGATGCTAGTACGATGAATGCGATCGCCGCGGCCTTCCGCCAGAAGCCGGCGCTATCGTTCGAGCAACTGGCGTGGATCACCGGCGCGACGTTTCCCACGCTGGCGGTGGGCCTGAGCCGCCGTGCATTGGTCGGCCAGGTCATCCACGACCTGCCCGCCGGCCTCTTCCGGTGGCGGCAGATCATGCCGGTAACACTCTCGGCCGAACTGATCGGTCCCGAGCATCCCGAGACGGCCGCCGCGCGCCAGCTTGCCGCCGGAAAGGCGGTGAGCGTCCACCGGGACGAGACGCTCGCCAGCGGGCTCCGCATCCTCGAGGGCCGCGTGCTCGGGACTCAGGTCTCGTTGCGGCTCGACGCCGACGGCCGGATGCTCAACGGCAAATGCTCGTGCTCGTACCACCACACCGGTGGCCTGAGGCGCGGGCCGTGCCGGCACCTCCAGGCCCTGCGCGACGTGGCGAACGCCCGGCTGGCCGCCCGGCCGGAACGAACAACCCTCGCGGCCTGGTACGCCGCGCTCTGGAACTGACCGCCGCGGGGACCTATCGCCGATGAACCTGTTCGAGCGGATGCTCTCCTGGATCCGGCCCCGCCGAGCGCAGCCGCCGCCGACCGTACCGCCCCGGGTGGCACCTGCCGTACCGGTGTCGGCCAGTCCGGCTCCGACGGTCTCACCAGCTGCGCTCGAACCAATCGCGCCGCCGAACCCCGAGCCCGATTCGCCCTGGAAGAAGCCCGCGTCGTCGTTCGGCCTGGACGCCGTCGATTACCTGCCGATCAGCCAGGATGAGCTGCGGAAGGCGGCCCAGGATCGGAACCTGCTGGGCGGCCCATGGCTGGGCCGTCGCGACGTCATCCCGCCCGCCGACGACCCGCGCACCCGGCTGATCGATCGCGCGATGGTCACCAATGGATTCATCACGCCCGAACAACTGGCCGAGATCCACGCGGTCGGCGCCGAAATGGACCGGGCGCGCCTCACGCAGGCGACCCTGGAGCACCAGGCCGCAATGGCCGGCGAGGCGGCCGTGCAGGCCGACCGCCAGGCGCGGGCCGAACTCAGGGCTCGCAAGAAGGCCGAGGCCGCCGAGCGCCGACTCCGGCGCGCCGAAGATGTCGCCCGGCGCAAGGCGGAGGATATCGTCTTCCTCGGCCGGGGAGTATCGGGCCGGCTGGGCGAGCGGGCCATCCGCATCGACGACCTCGAGCGCATCGGGCTGCCCGTGCTCAGCACGCCCGCCGACCTGGCCGCGGCGATGGGGATCACCGTGCCTCGCCTGCGCTGGCTGGCGTTCCACGCCGAGGTCGCGACGCGAACGCATTACATCCAGTTCGCCGTCCCCAAGAAGAGCGGCGGCGAGCGCATTCTGAGCGCCCCGCACCGGTCGATGGCCCAGGCCCAGCGCTGGATTCTCGAGCGCATCGTCGCGAGGCTCGCGGTCGATCCGGCCGCGCACGGGTTCATCCCGGGCCGGAGCATTCTCACCAACGCCCGGCCCCACGCCGGCCGGGCGATCGTCGTGAATCTCGACCTCGAAGGGTTTTTTCCCAGTATCGGTTTTCCTCGCGTGCGCAAGGTGTTCGAGCGCCTGGGATACTCGCCGGCCGTCGCCACGGTCCTCGCCCTGATCTGCACCGAATGCCCCCGCCGGACAGTGATCCTGGACGGAACCACATACCACGTCGCCACCGGCGCGCGCGGGTTGCCGCAAGGGGCCTGTACCAGCCCGGGCCTGTCGAACCAGGTTGCGCGCCGGCTCGACCGACGGCTCACGGGGCTCGCGACCAAGCTCGGATTGACTTATACCCGCTACGCCGATGACCTGACGTTCTCCGGCGACGCCGACATTGAAAGCCGCGTCGGCTACCTGATGGCGCGCGTCCGCCACATCGCCGAGAACGAGGGGTTTCACGTCAACGAATCCAAGACGCGCGTCCAGCGCCGGAACACGGCTCAGACCGTCACGGGACTCGTGGTCAACGACCGTCCGGGCACCGCGCGGTCCGAGGTGAGGCGCATTCGCGCGATCCTCCATCGGGCGCGAGTCGAGGGACTGGCCCGTCAGAACCGCGCGAACGTCCCCGACTTCCGCGCCTGGCTGCTCGGCAAGATCGCCTTCATCCGGATGGCCCGGCCCGAGGTGGGCGACCGATTGCTCGCCGAGCTACGCGCGATCGAGGGCGATCTCCGCGATTGAACCCGCACGGCCCGACGCTCGCCTTGCCTCACCCCTTCGCCACTTCTCCGAGCGCCGACTCGACCCCCTCGACGCCCAGCACGGGCGCCTGGCAGGCGTAGTTCTCGCAGATGTACGTCGTCGTCCGGCCCTCGCGGGGCGGGCGATCGGCCAGGAGCGGAACCGTGCTTTCGAGGATTCCCGCCTGCTCGTAGGTCGCCGGGGCCACGACCCTGTGCGGCAGGAACCGCGAGGCGATGGCTTCGAGCACGGCGCGGTACTCGCTCGAGTCGTTTCCGGCGATCACGGCGAACTCTCGCGTCGAGGCCAGCAGGAAGTCGAGCGCGATCAGGCTCTGACCGGCCGCGGCCGGCTCGCGCTCGAGCAAAATCTGCACGGATTCGAGCGCCGAGCGGCCGGCCTGCGTCAGGTTGTCGCGACCGGTGAGCGCCCCCAGCCGCACGAGCGCCGTGGCCGCCATGCCGTTGCCCGAGGGCGTGGCATTATCGGTGAAGTCCTTCTGCCTCGCGATCAGGGCCTCGTGATGATGCCCGGTGTAAAAGAACCCGCCGTGCGCGGGGTCGCTGAACTCGTCCAGCAGCACCTGCGTCAGCTCGAGCGCCGACTCGATCCAGCGCGGCTCGCCGGTCGCCTCGTACAATCGCGTCAGGCCGTCGATCAGGTTCGTGTAATCGTCGAGATAGGCATCGAGCCGGGCGCGGCCGTCGCGGTAGGTGTGCAACAGCCGTCCGTCGTCGCGCCGCATCCTGTCAAGCAGAAAGCCCGCGGCGCGTGCGGCCGCGTCGAGGTATCGCGGCTCGCCCAGGATCCGGCCGCCTTCCGCGAGCGCGGCGATCATCAGGCCGTTCCACGAGACCAGCACCTTCGTATCCTTGCCCGGCGGGACGCGGCGGTCGCGCACCGCGAGCAGCCGGGCGCGGCTCTCGACGAGGTCGGTGCGCAGCTCGTCCTCGTCGCGGCCCAGGATCTTCGCGGCCTGCTCGATCGTCTTCGGCAGGTTGAGGATGTTCCGACCCTCCCAGTTGCCCGAGGGAGTGACGTCATAAACCTGGGCGAATGTCTTGCCGCGCTCGGCGCCCAGCACGGCGTTCACCTCGTCCAGGTCCCAGACATAATACTTCCCCTCGACGCCCTCGCTGTCGGCGTCCTCGGTCGAGTAGAACGCGCCGCCGGGATCCGTCATCCGGCCCAGGACATAATCCATCGTCTCCCGCGCCACGCGGGCGAATTCGGCGTCGCGTGTGGCCTGGTACGCCTCCAGATACGCCGAGGCCAGCAGCGCGTTGTCATAGAGCATCTTCTCGAAGTGCGGCACGAGCCAGCGCTCGTCGGTCGAGTAGCGGGCGAAGCCGCCTCCCAGATGGTCGTAGATCCCGCCCCGGGCCATCCGGTCGAGGGTGTGCCGCACGGCGTGCATCGCGTACTCGTCGCCCGTCCGCGCATGGTGGCGCAAGAGGACCTTGATATCCATGGGATGCGGGAACTTGGGCGCCCGGCCGAAGCCGCCGTGCTTTGGGTCGAAGTTGCGCAGGATGACCTTCGCCGCGGCGTCCAGGAGGCCGATCTCAAGCGTTCCCGAGCCCTTCGGCAGCGAGCCGAAAGCCTGGAGTTGCTCGGTCATCTCGGCGGCCGAGGCGCGGATCTCATCCCGGCGCTCCTCCCACGCGCGGTGGACGCTGAGCAAGACACGCGGGAAGCCGGCCATGCCGCGCGCGTCGCTGGGTGGGAAGTACGTCCCGCCGAAGAACGGCTTCAGGTCGGGGGTCAGGAACACGGACATCGGCCAGCCGCCGTGCCCCGTCATCGCCTGCACGGCCGACATGTAGATCTGGTCGAGGTCCGGGCGCTCCTCGCGGTCGACCTTGATGTTGACGAAGTGCTCGTTCATCAAGGCCGCGATGTCGGGGTTCTCGAAGCTCTCGCGCTCCATCACGTGGCACCAGTGGCAGGCCGAGTAGCCGATCGAGAGGAAGATCGGCCGGTCCTCGGCGCGGGCAAGTGCCAGCGCCTCATCGCCCCATGGATGCCAGTCCACCGGGTTGTGCGCGTGCTGGAGCAGGTAGGGACTGGTCTCGCCGGCCAGGCGATTGGCGGGCCGGTTCGGGTCGGATGCGTGGGATGTCATCGCTGGCCGTTCTTTCCGGGAGCGCGGCGGCTCCGTGTCCGTTGATCGCTCGGAATCCTCGTCCGCCTCACATCGTACTCGCGAGCGAACGGCATGCCTACGATCCCTCTCAACGGCGGCGTGTGCCGTCGCGATCGCGGCCGTTCAACTCGGCGGTGGAGTACCGGCCGAAGTCGTCCTCAGAGTAAGGAGCTTCCTCCGGGTTCTCGCGGAGGTCCCGCTTCCACTGCCGGCGCCTGCGCTGGCTGCCGGCGCGCTTGAGGTCCCGCTTCGTCTGCCGCTGCTCACGTTTGGTTGGGTCCATGAGGATGGCTCCGGGCTCGCCCGGCGTCGGCGGCGAGGTGCTCGTCGAGCCAGACGGCTAGATCCAGAGCGTATCGGGACGGGTCGGGTTCGAACTCCAGTGTGTGATGGCCCTCGGGATACTCGATCACGCGGCGGTCGGTTGACGACAGCCGCTCGAAATAGGCCAGCGTCCTGGCATTATCGACGATCCGGTCCTTGCCTGCGAGCATCAGTAGCGCGGGCTGACGGATTCTCGACGCCGCCCGGCCGACCAGGCGGTCGATCACGAAGCTGGTTCCCATCAGCCCGGCTGTCCCCTCACGCAGGCCGAGCGGATCGCCCGCGATGAATGCCTGGCCCTCGGGGCTGTCGGTAAAGAGCGCGGGGTCCGACAGCGGGATCGGGAACGTCCGCCGCGGATTGGTGAAAAACGACCAGGCGATCCGGAGCTTCTCGCCGAGTGAGACCCCGACCCTCGGCTGGAGGCCCGGACAGACGAGCGCGATCGCGTCGACCAGTTGCGGGTGCCGCGCCGCGGCGATCAGGACGAGCTTCCCGCCCCAACTGATCCCCGCCAGCTCGACCGGCTTGCCGGGCTCCTCCTGCCGCAAGGCCTGGACCAACTCGACGAGATCGGCGATCAGCCGGCCGGCCGAGGGGGCATGGCCGCGGTCGCGGGTGTTCGCTCCCGAGCCGCGTCGGTCGGGGAACGATGCGCGATAGCCCGCACTTGCGAGCGTCCGGCCGAGGTTGTGATACCAGCTCGAGTGGCTCTGGACCCCGTGCAGTACCACGACCTGGCCCTTCGCCGGGCCGGCCGGGTGCCAGACGGCGACATGCAGCGGATAGCCGTCGGAGGCCAC
This sequence comes from Planctomycetota bacterium, assembly GCA_021818605.1. Classification (GTDB taxonomy): domain Bacteria; phylum Planctomycetota; class Planctomycetia; order Isosphaerales; family Isosphaeraceae; genus JAKAUH01. Next base: position 1,515 of record JAKAUH010000333.1, on the reverse strand, counting down.
GAAGCTCCGCGTTTCGGGCATGGTGAGGGTCTGGGATTCACTCATAGCGGATCTCCCGGGTCTCCACGGTCATCGCCTCCAGCGCCTCCGGGGCGACCGCGACGCCCAGGCCCGGCCCATCGAGCGGCCGGGCGCGGCCTCCGTAGCGGAATGTCAGGTCCTGGCGGGTCACGTTGGCGCCCAGGATGTGGCGGTCGTATGAGCCCTCGACATACCGCAGCCCCGCGACCCGGCTGGCGAGATGCCGCCCCGCCGCCGAGAGGATCGCCGTCTCGCCGGGATGGCAGCCGAGCTGCGCGCCCAGCCCGGCGCGCCGGGCCATCGCGATCATCCGGAGTGACCTGAGAATCCCCCCGCACTTGGAGATCCGCACGTTGAACACGTCGGCCGTCCGCCGTGCGATGGCGGCCTCGGCGTCGGGCAGGCCGCAAAGCGATTCATCCAGCATCACCGGGATCCCCAGCCGGGGGCGCAGCTCGGCCAGCGCGTCGACCTCGCGGTGCGGCACCGGTTGCTCGAGTGCCGTCGGCCGGTAGCGACGTAGCGGCTCGACTCGCTCGACCAGCTCCGAGGCCGGCCAAGCCTCGTTGGCGTCGAGGCGGATGTCCATTCGATTGCCGAGGATCCGGCGCAGCGTTCGCAGCCGACGCGGGTCGTCCTGGCCGCTCATGCCGACCTTGATCTTCACCTGGTGGAACCCATAGAGCCGCATCTTGATCGCCGAGCGGATCTCGCCCGACCGCGACTCGGCGGTGATGGCGCCGCTGTACCGCACGGGACGGGGTAAATGCGTCTCCAGCCCCTTCAGCACGGTCAACTCGACGGCCCGGCCGACCGACTCGCCGAACCGCCGGCCGAATGCGTCGAGCACGGCCAGCTCGAACGCGCACCGCGCCGCGTTGCCGGCCATGCCGCGCGGGTCGGCCTGGTTCTCGGGGATCTCCAGCGTGTCGAGCCGCCGGACGACCTCGGCGAAATCGCCCGGAGAGCCGATCCGTGCCGCCCAGTCGTGCGCACCAAGCAGGGCAAAGGCCGTGTCGACCGATTCGCCCGTCACATAGGGCCGCGGCACGCCCTCGCCGTGGCCGACCGTGCCGTCGTCGAGCTCGACGCGCACCACCAGGTTCTCGCTCTCCGACCGCTCGAACGAGGCATGCTTCACCACCTTCTTCAGCGGCACGGCCACTCGATAAAGGGTCAGACCGACGATCCTCACCACAACCCCCTCAGCCAACGACCCGCGCCCTTGCCATCCCGAAGGCGCCCGGGGAGAGCCCCTTGTTCATCCGATGAGGATTCTACCACCGATTCCGCAGGGACCGCGGACCCTCGTCGGGAGCCGCCGTCATCTGCGGCCCTCGCGCCGGCCGCGCCTGGAAGCTCGAACGAAATGGGGACCGGCACCTCGATGACTCGGAGCCTGTCCCCATTTCGTTCGAGCGTGAAGACCCCGGAACCGTGGCGACCACCTCTCAGCGAGCGGGGGCTGTCGCTCGCTGGGCCCTCCAGATCGGA
>JAKAUH010000703.1 GCA_021818605.1 Planctomycetota bacterium | reverse complement strand
CCCAGAGCGTCGACGAGCTTCTCGGCGTATTCGAGCGCGACGCCTAGCCGGCTGGGCACGGCGTCCTCGGCGCCCATGCTGCGACTGACGTCCACCAGGAAGACCACGTCGTGGCCCGGCGCGGGCGCGGGGCCCAGCCGGCCCCAGCGCGGCTGAGCCACGGCCATGATGAGGCAGGCGATCGTGAGGAGCCACCAGACGGCGCCCTCGCGCGGCGGCCGGCCGCGCAGCGCCAGCGCCTGCCAGCTCCGCCTCCTCCGCCAGAGCGATCGCAGCCACCAGAGGACCAGTACGGCCAGGGCCGCGAACAGCCACAGGCGCTCGGGATGTGCAAATTTGACGATCATGGCTGCGTCGCAGGTTTGGACTGAGTCTCTGCCTGGGTCCCGGTCGCCGGCCTCCGGAATTGTCAGTCGTGCGCCCGCTCAGGGCAGGCGACTCAGCCGTCCCTGGGCGAGCAGGCGGTCGAGAGCCAGGAAGGCCAGCGCCAGCGCGGCCCAGGGGGCGTAATGCTCATCATACCGGGTGAGGATCTGGCCGCGAATCTCGGACTTCTCGAGTTGATCGATCTGGCGGAAGACACCGGCCAGGCGGTCGCCATCATCGGCGATGTGGAACGTGCCGCCGGCCGTGGTCTTGGCCATCGCTTCCAGGAGCGTGAGATTCGGGCCGGAGACCTCCGCCATCGAGGGCTGGCGCGAGTTCGGGTCGACGCCCCGGACGATCCCTCCAGGCCGGCCGATGGCGATGGTGTGCAGCGTGACGCCCAGGTCGCGCGCGAGAGTCGCGGCAGCCTCGGGCGGCATGAACCGGGGCAGAGCGGGCTGGTTGTTGCCGTCGGTCAAAAGCACCAGGACCTTGCGCGAGGGGGTGGACTCGAGCAGCGAGGCGAGGCCCTCGACGATCGCGTCGCCGATATTGGTCCCATTGTTATCCGCCCGCGCGGGACGGATCGCCGCGACCACGGCGAGGAGGGAGGCGTGGTCGGGCGTCGGCGGGCAGACAAGGTCCGGCAGGTTCGCGAACGTGACGAGGCCGATCAGGTCGTCCGGCCGGCCGGCGACGAAGCGCGCGAGAGTCATCCTGGCGGCCTCAAGCCGCGACACGGTGCGCGAGCCGTGCTCGACGGGAAAATCCACCGTCTTCATGCTGGCGCTCTGGTCCAGCGCAACCACGATGGACACGCCCTGGGAGGTGATTCGCGTCTCGCCGCCGACCGTGCGAGGCCGGGCGAGTGCCACCGCCAGGGCGGCGATCGCCAGCCCGCGCAGGAGCGACGGGAGCCAGCGAAACCAGGTCCAGCCAAACCGGCCGCGCGCGCCGAAACTCTCGAAGCTCGGCCAGCCGATCCGCGGTCGGCGCCGGTCGAGGATCCACGGCAGCGGCACCAGGGCCAGCAGCCAGAACCACCCGGGATTCGCGAATTGCCAGGAGTTCATGAGCTTCTGTTTTCGGTTCTCGGTCTTCTTCGGGCTTCGGTTGCGTGAGTTGCCTCGATGCGCGCCCGAGACGGGAACGGTCACGCCCCGTTGTGCCCGGCGGCCCGGCGTCGGGCAGCCTGGGCGCGAAGAAGCGCCAGTTGAGGGTCGGGGTCGAGGACGGTCAGGTGGCCCATCTTGCGGCCCCGGAACGGGGTCCGCTTGCCGTAGAGGTGAAGCGAGACGCCCGGATCGGCCCGGAGCGCCGCGTCCCAACGAGGCTGGCCGCCGGCCTCGACCCAGACGTCGCCCAGCAGGTTCACCATCGCCGCGGGCATCGCGAGCCCCGGATCGCCCAGCGGCAGGCCGCAGAGGGCGCGCACCTGCTGCTCGAACTGACTGGCCACGGCGGCCTCGATCGTCAGGTGGCCCGAGTTATGCGGCCGGGGGGCGATCTCGTTGACCAGCAGCCGGCCGTCGGCCGCGAGGAAGAACTCGACGCAGAGCACGCCGACGGTCCCGAGTGCCTGCGCGACACCGAGCGCCAGGTCGTGCGCCTCCTGGCTGACGGCCGGGCCGACCGGCGCTGGCATGACGGTGCTATCCAGGATGTGCCGATGGTGGCGGTTAAGCCCAACGGGATAGCAGGCGGCCAGGCCATCGGCGCCTCGGGCCACGATCACGGAAACCTCGGCGGCGAAGTCGACCCACGTCTCGGCGACGCAAGGCGCACGACCCAGATCGGACCAGGCGCGGGGCAATCCGTCGGCCGACTCCACGCGGACCTGACCCTTGCCGTCGTATCCCGACGCGGCCGTTTTGAGGATCAGGGGCAAGCCCAGCGCCCGGCGTGCCTCGTCAAGCTCGGCCGGGTTGCGCACCGGGCGCCAGGGCGCGTGGGGAATGCCGTGCCGCGAGAGAAATGTCTTCTCGCGCAGGCGGTTCTGCGCGACCCAGACAGTTTGCCAGCCGGGGCGAGTCGGCCGATGGCGGGCGAGCCAACGCAGCGCCGGTGCCGAGACGTTCTCGAACTCGACGGTGACCGCGTCGGCCTGATCGCCGAACGCCCGGAGCGACGCGAGGCGATCGTCCCGGCCGATGACAGTCCAGTGGGCGACCTGGGCGGCCGGGGTGTCCTCGGCCTCGCTGAGCACGCCCGCACGGTAACCCATCCGCTGCGCCGCCTGGATGAACATCCGGCCGAGCTGGCCGCTGCCCAGTACGCCCAGCGAGGCGGGGGGAAAGAGCGGGCGTGCCGGCCGCGGGTCGAAAGAATCAGGGCCGGCGTTCATGCGGGCGACTCCCCGACGGCGTCGGTCTGCGTCTGGCGGAAGCTGGCGAGGGCCTCGCGGACCGCCGAGTGCTTGCGCGCCAGGATCGCCGCGGCGAGGAGCCCGGCATTGGCCGCGCCCGAGGCGCCGATGGCCAGGGTGCCGACCGGCACGCCCCTCGGCATCTGCACGATCGAGAGCAGCGAGTCGACCCCGCGCAGCATCTTGCTCTCGACCGGCACGCCCAGGACCGGAAGGATCGTCAGCGAGGCGAGCATCCCCGGCAGGTGGGCCGCGCCGCCGGCGCCGGCGATCAGCACCTCCAGGCCGCGGCCCTCGGCCTCGCGGGCGTAGCGGAACAATCGCTCGGGTGTCCGGTGCGCCGAGACGACCTTCGCCTCATACGTCACGCCCAGCTCGGCCAGGACGTCGCAGGCGTGCCGCATGGTCTCCCAGTCGGATCGACTGCCCATCACCACGCCGACAATCGGGGCTGGAGGGTCCTCGCTGGCCATGTCACCTTCGCGGGCTTGGGGATCTCGGATCAATCGAATGCCATTCGGCGAGCCGGGCTCGACCGGACCGGGCTCGACCGGACCGGACCGGCTCGGTCCGATCATTCAACGGCGGCGCTGGCGCTTCTGCGCTGCCCACCGGTCGGCGAACGCCAGCAGCGCCTTCACGTCGAGCACGAAGCCGGGGAGCAGGGGCGACTCGTAGGTCTGGCCCTCGGGGATGAGGTGCTCTTCGTCCTCGGGTCCGCCGAAAACGTACACGGTCAACGTCCGTCGGAAGCGGTCGATCACCCAGTACTCCCGGATGCCGACCGCGCGGTACTCGTCACGCTTGACGACATAATCGCGCAGTTGGTCCACCTTGCCCGCCGAGACGAACTCGACGGCAATCGTCGGAATCTCGCCGGACCGTGGATCGCGACAGAGTCCGCACCAGATCGCCCGGTCCAGCCGCCGACGGTTCTCGCCGGTTTCGATCTCCTCTTCGTGGAGGCTCAGATCGAGCGCGGAGCCGCGGGGATGGCTGACCTGGTACTGTCGCAGCCAGTAACCGAGCTCTTCGTTGGGATGACGTTCCTTGCGCGACGGGGTGGGCGACACGACGAGAACTCCATTGATCAGCTCGTAGCGCCAGCCGGGCACACCGCGAGCCCGGTCGAACTCGGCCGGGCTGAGGAGCATCCCGGCGGAGCGCGGGCCGAGCCGGAGTCGCCGGGACTTCACCGGTTTCGACGGGGCGATCGACATCGCGGAGCCTCGCGGGGAACCATGTCGGAGGAGTCGAATATCCCACGAAGGCCATCATACCTCAAGGTCGCGGGCGGGACGATCCGACTTGGCTGGCCCGGATCGGCCGAATGACGGGGCGAGTCCGTCCCACCGCGCCGGCTTTTTCGTCTTGCTGCGGCGATGGCCGTCGCGGCCGACCGGCTGGCGATGGCGTCAATCCGACGGTGGCGACGAGCCCCTGACAAAAAGATGGGGACAGGCACCTCGAAGGCTCGGTGCCTGTCCCCATCTTGTTCGGGCCTGGAAGGCGGGACTTACTTCACGGGCAGATCGTAGCGGAGGAAGCCCAGGATATCGCCGACCTTGCGGTCGCCGTGGCACGCGGCGCACTGGGCCATGACGACCGGGACGGCCGTCGCGGCGAGCAATCGGCGATCCGTCCCCTCGCCGACCACGCGGTCGAGGTAAGTCTCTCCCGCGCGGATGCGGCGGAAGGCTTCCTTCTCGAAATCGGTCTTCGGTACGTTGAGGTCGTTGAGCGGATCACCTGTGGCATCGACGAGGCGGGCCGAATGCCAACCACGCTTCTTCATCGCGGAGAAGACATCCTTGGCGATCATGATCGCCGGCCGGTCGTCCTGCTTGTTGACATAGGTCTTCGTGATCGAAACAACCGCATTCTTGTACAGATCGTCGAGCATCTTGACCTGCCCGCGCGCCCGCTCGAGGGCCGGGTCCTGCGCGGTAGCAGCGGCACCGGTATCCGAAGCTGCGGGACGGGCCGGCTGCTGAGCCTCTACCCGCGCATCGCGACCTTGCACCACCCCGATCACGCCCGCCAGAGCTGCCAGGACCATAACGCCAAACAACAGACCCCGCTGACGGTTCAACTTCCCCATTGGATCTCGCTCCCTAACTCTTCGGTGTGAAAACCCGGATCGACGCGCGCACCGCGACCCCGCCGCGGCGAGAACCCGGCATTTCGGTTCAGGCCTTGAAGACCGCCAGGTCGAGGGGCCTCGGCAAGAGTCCCTCGAGCGTGACGCTGTTGAGATAGTCCATCTGGAGCCGCTCGGCCTCGGCAAGAACCGCGCGCAGCGTGCACCCCGGCTGGATCGCGCAGACACCCGGCGTGCCGACGCACTCGAGCAGATGCGCATTCCCCTCGAAATCGAGCACGACCCGCCCGACCGTGATCTCGCCCACCGGCCGCGCCAGCTCGATCCCGCCGCCCGGACCGCGGCGATTCCGAACGTATCCCAACCGCCCGAGCTGATGCACCACCTTGCCGACATGGTGCGCGGAGATCCCGAAGAACTCCGCCACGTCCAGCACCGTCGTTCGTCCCGTCCGGGTCGCAAGAAACAGCAAGGTCCGCAGCGCGTAATCGGTCTGCAAGGCGAGTCGCATCGTCCCTCCGGACTATTCCTGAATCAACCGTACAGAATATACGGGAATCCGTCGCACGTATGCAAGGGGTGATCGGAGGGGATGGCTCGCGGTTGGGAGTGACCGGACGAAGCCGGCCGGGAGGTGCGAGGATGGCCTCGGGCGGGGAGCGGACTCCGGCCAGGCGGCCGGCCGAGGACAGCCGGGCCGTGGTGGAGTCGAGTCCGATCCGGGCACGCCCCGAGAGAGAGCGGGACGGGGCTCACTTATCCCGCAAGGGATGCGGGTGCGGAAACTGCCCGTGGGTCGGTTCGAGTGATCGTGGGCACCGAGATCCGCGAGCTAGCCCTGAGCCCGGCTCGGGCGGGATCGGGCAGGGGTGAGCTCATGTTGTAGATCTCGACCTCGTATCGATCCAGGATGGCCTGAGCCTGTTCGAGCTGGGTCGCATCAAGCTTCTTGAGCCAGCTCTGGATGAGCATCCAGGAATCGCCGCTACGGATGTACTCGAGATTGTCCGGCGAGCAGCCCCCGGGAGACGAGGATGGATTGCGGACGCAGGCGGAGACCCGATCCAGGTCGCGGAGCTGGAAGTGGTTGCACAGGAAGCGACTCGTCCCGAGCGGGTCGATCAACAGTTCCTCATAGGTGAGCAGAGGGCTGGGAGTCTTGCTGAGGTGAACAAGCATTCGATACATCAACGACCAGTCAAGAATTGCCTTCCGCCAGGCGGAGCCTTCCGCGAGGATGCGGGCGCCGAACTCGATCTGATCATCGCTGAGGAAGGTGGCGAGAAACTCAGGCCTGCTAAAATAGGCCTCGGCATCCATTTGCCAGCCGGCGCGAAGGACTGATAGGGCCTGAGGGGCAGGATGGCGCAGCAGGCGAACAACCTGAATCCCGAAGGAACTGGCGACCCAGTCGAGCAGCGCCGGGGCGTGCAGGATCTTGAGCAGCATCCGGTCGGCCCGGAACAAGAACCAGGGATAACGGCACACACCGAACGGAGCCTTTCCTGCCAGCACCTCTTGCATGTAGGCCTGAGCGCGATCCCGCTCGGCTTCACTGAAGTCAAAGTAGGCACTATGCTGCCGCCGCTCGAGCCAGCGCGACTTGAACGGCAGGGTCGGATGATCCCGCTGGACCAGGAAGGGCTCGTCGATCATCAGGACGCCCCGCTCCGCTGACAGCATGTCCGCCAGCAGGGTCGATCCGCCGCGGCGGATCGCGAACACAGCCATGTTCGACCTCGGCCCCTGTCGATAGGTGCTCATCAGCGCGTTGATGCGACGGCGAAGTCCGCGATAAAGCCTCTTCGGATTCAAATTCATCACTCAATCCTCTTATGTCATGGCAAGGCAATGCTGGACTATGCGAGGACACCGGAGGTGGAATCGGCATTTGGCGATGCCCGACGGATCGGGCGTCGATGCCCCTGCGCGGGGCGGACGGCACTCAGCCGCCGGGTATCGCCGGCGCGACCCATCAAGGCAGGGTGCGCACGGGATTCCCCGGATGGCGGCCCCTCGTCGCAAGCCAGATCGTCGAGGCGGGTGCGATCTGGTGTCGATGGCCGCCGAGAACGGTCATGGCGATGGGCCGACCACGAGCAGACCCGGATCGATCACCGGGCGGACGCGGTGCTCACGGGTGAGCCGAGTTGGGGAAAGGCAAGGGCAGAAGGGAAACTCAACAGGTGAAATGACACAGCAAGCTCGTCATATCATCATGACGAGCGAAAATGGCGCGGGCGGTGCGCCGCTGGCGAGAGCCGCACCCCGTGGCCAGAGGTCCCGAAAGGCTGGGCCCGGCCAGCTCGGCCCAACCGCAGCGATCGGCCGCGTTGCGGTAGGCGATCGACTGTCTGCCAGGAGCCACCGCGCCGACCGTGCACTCACCATCGCCCTGAGGCCCGTGTTGCAATGATGTTGCCGGAACGGGCAGCAGGATCTCGAGCGCACGCAGAGAGGCGAGATCGTTGAGGTCGGGCATGATACCCTGGACCCCGACCACGATCAGCAGGACCATGCTGCAATGCCGGCCAGACAGCCTGGCTGGGAAGGTCGCAGTCGCACCCGGGAGTGGGAGTCGTGAGGTCGGCATCTCGGGACTCTTC
>JAKAUH010000741.1 GCA_021818605.1 Planctomycetota bacterium | reverse complement strand
CCGGCGGCTGTCGATCCGGGCATCATCGCCGACGACTTCCGGGTCGTCGGGATCTTCCGCGACATGAACGACGAGGAGCGGCGGGAAGCCTGGAGCCAGTTCCCCGCGCCCACGGATCTGGTCCTGCCGCGGAAGACCGCTCTGAATCTGACCTTCCGCGACCCGGCGCGTCGCGAGCAGGGCGTCGCCGAGGCGGTCCTCTTCGTCGACGACGTGAAAAACGTCAAGGAGGTCGAAGATAAGGTCAAGGCCCTCGACCTGTTGTCTCGATCGGCCCACGATTTCATCGAGCGCCAGCGGCTGACCTATTTGCTCATCTTCGGCGGGATGACATGCGTCGCCGGGGTGGCCCTGCTCGTCTCGTCGCTCGGCATCGCCAACACGATGCTGATGAGCGTCCTCGAACGGCGACGCGAGATCGGCATCATGAAGGCCGTGGGCGCGGCGAACTGGCAGCTCCAGTCGATCTTCGTCATCGAGGGGGGCCTGATCGGCCTGGTCGGCGGGGCGCTGGGGCTCCTGCTGGCCTGGTCGATCTCGTACCCGGGCGACGGCTGGGTCCGCTCGATGGTCCACCGCGACATGAACATCGAGCTCCACGGCTCGATCTTCGCCTTCCCGAACTGGATCACCACAACGGTGGTGCTCTCCACCGTCTGCGTGACGATCGCCGCGGCGCTCTACCCGGCCCACCACGCCGCGAAGGTCGACCCGGTCCGGGCGCTGCGGCACGACTGATCGGCGCGAGCAGGCCCTGGCTGGTTCAGCCTGTTCGACGCACCACGTTACTGTTTGTTCCGCTTGAGAATGCGGGCCAGGAAAGAAGGAACGCCTGGACGGCCGTCGCCAGACGCTCACGTTCCCCGGCGTTGTGCTGCAACTGTTCGTGTTGCCAGAGACCGGCACCCCCCAGGGCACAATCTTCTGCGAGTTGCCAGCCGATTTGCTCGGCGGAGAGCCTCAGTGCGTCCTTGAGCGCCTCGGGATTCCTGGATGAACCAACGACAAACACTCGCCCTGTAAGGTCATCGGGAATCACTTGCTGGAATCTGGCCATACGGACAACGCCCTGATCATCGAAGTCGACCAGCATGACGACGTGGCCGAGCGGGTATTTGCGCAAGCGCGGGATGTACTCGTCCTCAAAGGTCGTGAGTACGTTGGGCCAGCCTCGCGCGACGGGCACGACCTGGATCCGCCGATCATCGACCCGCTCGTGGTTGACGAAGCCGCCGGCGATCTCCCTGTCTGCCTCGTCCCCGGGAATTACTAAGATATGTTGAACGAACTTATTCATGCTAGCCCATGATTTCGTCGCGGATCAGCGCGTGGACGAGGTCGCCCTGGTAGTCGATCTCCGCCAGAGGCCGGACGGTAGCCGGCTCGAGGTGCGACTTCCGATTCAGGACGAGTGTCGTGTCGTGCGAGAACTTGCGGATCGTTTCCGGGTGATGCGACGTCGCAATGAATTGTCCGTCACGATTGGCCGTCTTCCTGAGGGTCACGACGAACTGGCCGACCTCCGAGAGCGACAGGTGGTTGTCCGGCTCGTCCCAGAAGCAGAACACCGGTTTCCCGGTCCGGTTGGCGGCCAGAATATACGCGGCCAGGAAGAAGCACTTTTCTCCGTCGGAGAGCGCATTGAACTCGACCGTCAGAATCTCTGGTGCGTCGTGCCGCTCGAATCTCACCATGAGTTGCGTGCCACGTTCGCCGCGCTCGATGTTCTCGATGGCGGCGAAGTCGGGCATCACCGTCTTCACCCCCTCGTCGAACGCGGTGTAGGCGGCGGGCTTCTGTCCCAGCAGGGAACGCAAGCACGCAGCGAAGTTCGCGGCGTCATCATCCAGTTCGCCCGATGGCTCCTCGGCGTACCCAGTCATTACCGTCGGCACCGGAGCGATCAGCATCATGCTTGAAAAGAATTTCTTGATATCATGGATATCCCGCTCGCCGGGGCGCTGGTAGATCACCGGTAGCGCCACATAGTGCCAGTCGATTCCGAATGACTGGTTGCCTGCCAACTGGATCTGGTCGAGTTTACGCCGGAACACGTCGGCCCCGTCGACTGTCAGGGCTTCCTCCAGGACTCGAGCCGCATGAAAACTCCGCGGCCATTCAAAGGCAATCTCGTAAACGAACCGTCGGCCGACGTGGGTCAGCTCCACCGCGAATCGCATCGGGCGGTCCATACGATGTTGCGCGAAGTCGCTCGCCGAAAGCAGGTCTGGAACGGGGCTCCACCCACGGCCGATGCGCTGGAATAATCGGAAGCAATCCAGAACCGTCGACTTGCCGGACCCATTCTTGCCGATAAGCAGCGCCGACGGCCGACCAGCGAGGTCGAGAGTGAAGTTTTCCAGGCAGCGGAAGTTGTGTGCATACAGCCGTTCGATCATGGCGTACCTATTCGGTCTGCTCCGAGGTGCGGCGAATCGGGCGATCGCTGCCAATCGACATCGGTCGCGCACCGAAACGGCTCGCGAATCCGGACGGGCCGTTGGGCGAAGGAGGAACAGCCTCCTCCATGCTCGACTGATTGGGCATTCCGCGACTGTTGCCAACGGGATCACAGGCGCGAAGCGTTGTTCTTCGGACTTAACCCTCATCAAGGATCGCACGTGCTCGGTGCCCCTGCAAGAGCGGGCCTACGGTGGCGGAGTATCGTAAGAAGGCCGGAATGCAAGCGGACGGAAGCCGGGCACCTGGAATCCATACTTTCCCAGGCTCTCACGGCAGCCGGATCACGCTGTTGTGAAAGAAGCCGGCCGACTCGGGGTTGCCCGGGTCCTCGCGGTACTTCTCACCGTCGAGGAGGAACTTGTACTCGTGCGACCCTGGGCCGAGCTTGACCGTGGTCGAGTACGTTCCTCGGGCATCCGGCCCGGTCATGGCGACGGGATGATCCTTCCAGCCGGTGAACGTGCCGACGACGGCCACCGACCTCGCCGGCCCGGCCGGCCTGTGATGGAAGGTGACCTCGTACTGACCGTTCGCCTGGCGCTTCGAGGTCGGCCTGCCGAGGGCGAGGTCCTGGTCGACGAGGGCGAAGCAGAGATACCCGATGTGCATCTCGTCCCATGTCTGCTCGCCGAACGTGATGGCGCGCTTCGGGTCCGGGTTGTTCGGGTTCTCGTCCGAGTTGTCGAAATGGGCCTCGGTGTGAATGATCGTCCCCTCGGGCATCGGCCTGGGCCGGTCGAGGGTGTAGAGGTTCTGCCAGTCGAATTCGTACCGAGGGACATCGAGCAGGACCTCGCGACGGCCGTCGGGGTATTCGGCGACGAACCTCATCGACCTACCGCGCAGGTGCATGTGCGGCATGAGAGCCAGAAGCTCCGAGTCGCGCGAGAACCGGAAATCGGCCCGCGAGATGTAGTCGCGCGTGCCGGGCGGAATCTGGAGGCGGAGGTTCAGCGCCATGCCCGACATCAGTTCCTTGTGAACCGAGGCCGGGTCGGTGAAGACGAGGCCAATCCGGCTTTGATCCACCTGCTTCGTCCCGCGGGGCGTGTAGTGCATCTGAAGCACGAGCTTCGACCCGGCCGGGACGCGCTTCGCCACGCCCTGGGGCAGGATGCGAGGCGGCAACCCGGGCGCATACGCGGCGAGAAAATCGCCGCCGGCCTCGTCGATCTTCTCGACTCCCGGCGGCAGGACCAGGACCACCACATGGTGGACGACCGTCGGATTCCCGGGCCGCACCTGCGCGGCGCTGACCCAGAGGTCGCGCGTGAGTTTCGGATCGATCTCGACGAGTTGATACGGCATCGACCCCTCGGCCGGGATCTCGATGGCGTGCGGCATTTCCAGCACGAGGTCGGGCCGGGGGATTTGCCATCCCTCGACAAACCTCGGCGGCGGCGGCAGGTCGGCCGGGTCCCCTTCGGGCGCGCCGGCGGCGGCCCAGTCGCGAATCGCCTTCTTCTCTTCATCGGACAGCCGGGCATCGTTGGCGAACTTGCCGTATTTGGGCGAGGCGTGCCACGGGGGCATCCGGCCCTCGTCGACCACCTCGGCGATCATGCTCGACCAGCCGGCCGCCCGGTGGTAGTCGGTCAAGGAGAACGGGGCGATCTCACCCGGTCGGTGGCAACCGACGCAGCGCGCCTGGAGAATGCGAGCCACCTGCTTCGAATACGTCACGGCGCCACTTTGGACCGAGTTCGCGATCCGACCGATCTTGCAGCCGGCCGCCTTCGTCCTCGGCGTCTCGACCGGCCGGCCAGCGAGCACCGCGTTGAGCGCGTCGACCAGGTAGTGCTGGGTGGACGAGGCTCGGTGAATGCCGATGGCGTACTGGTTGTCGACCCGGCCCCGGTAAACGACGGCCCGCGACTGATCGAGGACAAAAACCTCGGGCGTCCGCTCGGCCTCCATGCGGTCGGCCAGGTCGTTGCCGACGTCCTTCAGAACAGGGAACGGAAGGCCATGCTTCTCGGCGAACCGGCCGATCCCGACCGGCCCATCCTGCTCGTTGGCATCCACACCGAAGAAGGCGACCCCGCGCTCGCCGAACTCGCGGGCGATCTCGGCGAGCTTCGGGGCATAAGCCTCGGCCAGGGGACACTCGGTCCCGAGAAACGCCACGACCACGATTTTACTGTCGCGCGCCTCATCCAGCGTGTGCCAGGCTCCTCGGTAGTCCTGGAGCCGAAAATCAACCGACGGCCTCGCCAGCTCTCCCGGCCCCAGCCCGACCAGACCGACCAGCGCCATGACCCCCATCACACCCATCGTCCGGCCCTCCCCGGTTCCTGGCCCAATCTCCCAACTCCCACATGATCGTACCACAGATGTCCGAGAGAATCCAACGATCGGATTTGTCCGGTGTCCCGGATCGATGTCGTGTCGGCGACCGTCGCGGCCAGGACCAGGGCCGGCCAACATGGATAAGTCATCGGCGATTTCCTCGCCGAGGGCCTGGGACGACGGCCGGCGCGTCCCTGGGCTCAGGCTTCTCATCCAGCAGCAGCATGATCAACGCCTGCTCCATCTCGCCAGGACGGAATCCGAAGGGCCCGCGACCGCTCTTGAAAGCGACCTTGCCCTGGCGGTCGATGACGTACAGACGGTCGGGCATGCCGCTATAGGCGCGGCCCACGCGGTCATTGAGTTCGTCCACCAGCATGGGCATGTTCATCTCGAGCAGATCGTGGCACCGCGAGGCCACCTCGGTCCGCTGGAAATTGGATTTCGGCTGCGCCACGGCGACTCCCACGCGATCGTTCGACTCCATCCGCCAGCCGTCGATGGGATGGGCCTCACGCACGTAAACGGCCAGGAATTCCGCCCTGCCGGCGTACTTTTGCGACAGGTCGTCGAGGGTCCCAAACTGGGACCGGAACGGTCCTCACGTGAAACTGCCGAAGATCAGGACAACCGGTTTCTTCCCCCGGTAGTCCGCCAGCGAGACGCGCCGCGACTTGTCGTGCGTCTCGAGGGTGAACGCCGGCGCCTCCTGGCCCAGACTCGGTCCCTCGGTGGACGACCCGATCTCGCCGGTGAACAAACCCTTCAGCAGCGTCAGGCGTGACGGTCCTTCCGGTCCAGCCGGTTTGCCGCCGTTGGCCACCGGTCGCGTGGGCGCGGGTACGGGAAAGAGCAGCGCCGCGAGGTCGTCCTGGGTGAGGAATGCCTTCCCCTGGGCCGCCTGTTGGAACGCCTGGTTCCATTCCGCCAGCGTGATCCGGCCGTTCCCATTGCGGTCCATCTGGGCGAAGCGCCCGCGAGCCTGGGCGCGGGTCTGGAGATAGCGCGAGCGGGGCGACCAGTCGAGATCCTCGCTGGTAACAGCCTTGTCGCCATCGCGGTCGAGCGCGCGGAACAATCGGGCCGATCCCTTGAGCTCGTCGGCCGTCACAACGCCATCCCTGTTCCGGTCATACCGGGCCGTCAGCCAGCCCCAGTCATAACGGCTCTGCGAGGGGTGGAACCAGCCGGAATCTGGTCCCATGTCCGCCCCGTCCTTGAGGATTGACCACAGCATCTCCGCGAACTCAGGCACCTTCGGCGAGGCCGGGCCCGGGCGCGGTGGGTCGGCCGCAAGGCCCGGCAGGGATAAAGTGAGCAGGATCGCGGTGACGAGCATCGCGAGCAGCAGTTCCGTCCGCACGAGCCTGGGGCAGTGTCGCTTCATCGAGAGATTTCCATGATGAGGTCCGGATAATCGATTGTACCCGAAAATGGCGGTGTGGAATCGCATGAAAAACGTTGACCACGTGCACCTGTTGAGGTCAGTCGATCCCGTTCGACCTATCCCTCGTCTTCCGTCGTCAGATCGGCCTCGTCGTACGCGAGCCGCTCGTCGAGGCTCGTCCCGAACCCGTAAGGATCGTCGAGTTCCTTCAGGACCGTGCAGATCATCCGGATCGAGTCCGCGTGTGCCGATGACCGCCCTGCCACGCGGGACAGCTCGGATTCCAGCTCGCTGACCCGCCGTTTCATACCGTCCAACCGCCGGGCGAGTCGCGCGACCTGGCGCTCGGCTTCCCAGACGCGCGCCGCCAGGAACTGCACGACCGGCCTGAGATCGACCGTCCCACTTTGGATGGCGTTGTCAAGACTCAAGGTCAGATCGGCCTCCGCCTCCGGCCCGGCAAGGTGCCGCGGTCCTGCCTCGTTACCGCTCGGGTCGCCGGGAGCCACCGAGACGCGGCCATGCTTTCGAGGTTCATCCATTCGACTGGCTCCGCGGTACGAGATCAACCTATAGATGTTTTGTGAAATCCGCCGCACGGACGATCGGCGGACCATCGCATCTTCGGCCCGCCGTTCGTCTCGCGAGAGGTCAGGCACCTCAGCGCCGCATGATGTCGCGAAAGACCGTCAGCGAGGGGCTCGTTCCGACCACATACCACGCCTTCTTCTCGATGGGCTTCCTCCTGTCCTTGCCCAGGTTGCTCAGGGTCAGCTTGACCTGAACGCGCAGGTTGGCACCCTCTTCCTTGTCGTCGACGACCTGGTAGTCGATTAACTTCGCCCCCTGGGTCCATTCGAAGTCCTGGGCGACCATCGGCGTCGCGGACGACGCGAGCGATTTGGGGTCCTCGCCGTGCTTCCAGTGATCCAGCGCGATGTTCAACGCCTCGCGGGCGCGAGTTGCGTCGACCGGGCTCGCCTGGCTGTTGCCCGAGCATCCGGACAGCGGCAGGGCCGCCAGGGCGACCACGCCCGCGGCAAGCCATCGAGGCCACGATGCCATTGAAACTGCTTTCATGTTCATAATTCGCCTCTTGTGGAATGAATCGCGATCCCCCTCACTCCGTCTTCGACCGTAGTTTCTCCGTGCTGGAAGAGTGATGGAGCGAGAGGGATTTCCAGTTGGCTCAATAGCCGTCCGCGCTGATGATCTCGTTGCCGTTGCGGCTACCCAGGGCGCTCCACGTCACCGGGTTGATGGAATTCTTGATGAACCGGACCGACCCATCGGCGAGCAAGAGGTTCACGCCGCCGGGGTGCCGAGA
>JAKAUH010001162.1 GCA_021818605.1 Planctomycetota bacterium | reverse complement strand
TGGCGAGGCCCTGGCGCAGCAGGGACGGCCGCCCTGCCTGATATCCAAGCCGGGGAAGGCGCCTGGAGTCTCCTTCCTGGCGAATAAGGAGCACTGGCACGGCAAGGCCCTGGACGCCGAACAGGAGAAAGCGGCCCTGGCCGAGCTGGGAGGCGTGCGCTCGCTCACGGTCCCCACCCTCGAGCCGGAGGACCAGAGGCCGGCCGCGCCGGCCGCATCGGAGCCGCTCACGCTCCCGGTGTATCAGGTCGGTGACAAGGTGGCGACGCGCAAGGCTTATGGCGAGGCGCTCGTCGCGGTCGGCAGACATCGGCCGGACGTGGTCGCGCTCGACGGGGAGGTCTCCAACTCGACCTTCACCGAGAAATTCAAGGAAGCGTTCCCCCACCGGTTCTTCGAGATGTTCATCGCCGAGCAGCAACTCCTCGCGGCGGCGGTGGGGTTGGGCGCGCTCGGCAAGCGCGTCTTCGCCTCCACGTTCGCCGCCTTCTTCAGCCGGGCCTACGACCAGGTCCGCATGGCGGCCATCTCGGACGCCACCCTCCACCTGGTGGGCTCCCACGCCGGGGTCAGCATCGGGGAGGACGGGCCATCACAGATGGGTCTCGAAGACCTGTCATTGATGCGCGGCGTCTGCGGCAGCACGGTCCTGTATCCCTGCGATGCGAACCAGACGACCCAATTGGTTTGGCAAATGGTGGACCGGCCCGGCATCTCCTACCTGCGGACGACCCGCGGAGCGACTCCGGTCATCTATCCCCCGGGCGAACGATTTCCGATCGGCGGCAGCAAGCCGGTGCGGCATTCCGATCGGGATCAGGCGGCTGTGATCGCCGCGGGGGTCACGTTGCATGAGGCTTTGGAGGCCCACGAGCGGCTGAAGGAGGCCGGCATCTCCGTCCGGGTCATCGATGCCTACTCCGTCAAGCCCATCGACCGGGAGGCGCTGCACCGGGCCGCCCGCGACACCCTCGGCAAGCTGATCGTTGTCGAGGACCACTGGTCCGAGGGGGGTCTGGGCGATGCCGCGCTGGAGGTCTTCGCCGAGACCCGGGTCGAGGGATTGCAAGTGATCAAGCTGGCGGTTCGCGACATGCCGGGCTCGGGCACGCCGGCGGAGCTGCGGGCGGCGGCCGGCATCGACGCCGACCACATCGTTCGGGCGGTCATGTCCTTGGTGTCCCGGAAGGGCGATGCCGGATGAGTCCGAGAAGAGAGAGATGTTCGGTTCAGGGACGATTATGGATCGCGAGGAATACGCCTCGCCCGATGCCGGAGATCGCAATGTCTGGTTCAATCGACTGGCTGTACAACCATCGAGGGTGAAAGTCGTCCCGAAAGGCTCAAGAGTTTCTTGAGAAGAACCGGATCGATGTGGGCCACTTTCAAGACGCCGGCGCCCGGAAGCAGGGCGCGAAAGAGGCCTGGCATTGGCGCGATCGGCGGACCAGGACGTGGTGGCCAAGGGAAAGAGGGTGACCACCTTCGACATGGCCAGGGACCCCCCGGATGATGCCACGCTCGTGGCGCGTCTCCTGAACTCGACCAACCACCTGCGGACCCCGACGATCCGGAAGGGTCATACCCTGCTGGTCGGCTTCAATGAGGACATTTATCAACGCTATCTGAGCGGGTGACTCATGGCCATCCTGCCGAGCGAACATCCGTCCCCGGGCGGGCCCGGGATCGAACCGCGCTGGACGCGCAGCGATAAGGATGGCGTCGGGACTGCCTACTCGGTCTCGAGCCGGGTCTGGTTCACCATCTCCAAGGGCATCCTGAACGAGGTCTATTACCCGACGATTGATCGGCCGCAGGTGCGCGATCTTCAGTACCTGATCACCGATGGTGAGACCTTCTTCCGCGACGAGCGTCACATGGATAATACGCACGCATGCCTGGCCCCGAACATCCTGGGCTACCGAGTCGCCAATACGGACTCGAAGCATCGCTATCGCATCCTCAAGGAGATCATCGCCGCGCCCCACCACGACTGCGTGCTCATCCACACCCGCCTGGAGGCGGATGCCGCCGTACGACCCAAGCTGCGACTCTTCGCTCTACTGGCGCCGCACCTGGAGGCTGGCGGTCGCCACAACCACGGCAACGTGGCGCGGACCAACTGGGGGGACGTCTTGGCGGCCCACAAGGGCGGAATCTGGTGCGTCCTCGTCGCGTCGACGCCATTCGTGCGCGGCTCCTGCGGCTACGTGGGGGCAACCGACGGCTGGCAAGACCTGGCCCGCGACTTCCGGATGGATTGGGAGTTCGCCTGTGCCCCGGACGGCAACATCACTCTGACCGGTGAGATCGATACGCAGCGAACTCCGGAATTCGTGCTGGCGCTCTCGTTCGGGGGCTCGCTCCACCAGGCCCTGGTGACCGCCGCCCAGGCTCTGGGAATCCCGTTCGCCGAACAGCGCACGCGCTTCATCGAGCAGTGGCAGCGGGTCGGCACCCATCGCTCGCCAGGGGAGGAGGGCGTCACCGGGGATGGCGGCCGGCTCTATCGAGTCAGTCATCGCCTGATCCTGGCCCACAAGGATAAGGTCTTCGACGGGGCGATCATCGCCTCGCTCAGCATCCCCTGGGGCGAGTCCGTGGGCGACAGCCCGGGCGGGTATCATCTGGTCTGGACGCGGGACATGTGCCAGGCCGCGGGTGGCCTGCTCGCGGCCGGCCACACCGAAGTTCCCCTGCGCGCTCATCTACCTCGCCTGTACCCAGCGGCCGGACGGCGGCTTCTACCAGAACTTCGGGATCGATGGGGAGCCCCACTGGCGCGGCATCCAGCTCGATGAGACCGCCTTCCCCATCCTCCTGGCCTGGCACCTGCGGAAGGCGCAGGCCCTGCTGGACTTCGACCCCTATCCAATGGTGCTCAAGGCCGCCGGCTACCTCCTCGCCCACGGGCCGGCCACGGCCCAGGAGCGCTGGGAGGAGAACAGCGGCCATTCGCCCTCGACGCTGGCGGTCCAGATCGCCGCCCTGGTCTGCGCGGCGTCCTTCGCGCGCGAACGGGGACAGTCGGCCACCGCCCGGTACCTGGAGGAAGCGGCCGACTTCCTCGAAGCCCACCTGGAGCCGTGGACGGTGACCACCGAGGGCACGTTGGTGCCCGGCATTCGCCGGCACTTCATCCGCATCCACCCCGTGGACGTGAACGACCCCGAGCCGGACGAGGATGCGAACCACGGGCTCCTGGAGTTGCGGAACCAGCCGCCGGGCGCGCCCGCGGCGTACCCGGCCAGGGAGATCGTGGATGCCGGCTTCCTCGAGCTGGTCCGCTACGGCGTCCGTCGGCCTGGGGATCCCGTGATCGAGGACTCGCTCCGCGTGGTGGATGCAGTCCTCAAGGTGGACACCCCGGTCGGGCCGTGCTGGCGGCGCTACAACCACGACGGCTATGGCCAGCGGCCCGATGGAGGGCCCTACCAGGGCTGGGGAAAAGGGCACGCCTGGCCGCTCTTGACCGGCGAGCGCGGGCACTATGAGCTGGCCGCCGGGCAAGACGCGCGGCCTTACCTCCGCGCGATGGCGGGATTCGCATCCTCGCTGGGGCTACTCCCGGAGCAGGTCTGGGCCGAGCAGGACCGGCCCGACAAGCATATGGTTTTCGGCCGAGCGACCGGCGGCGCGATGCCGCTGGTGTGGGCCCACGCCGAGTACCTCAAGTTGGTGCGCTCGGCCGCCGACGGCCGGGTGTTCGACTTGATCCCGGAAGTCGCCGACCGCTACCGAAGCGGCCGCAAGGCCCCGGCCCTGGAGATCTGGAAATTCCATAGGCGCGCGCCGCCTGCAGGCCGGGGGGAGATTGCGGGTCCAGGCGTCGGCCCCGTTCCGGCTGCACTGGACCGGCAACGATTGGGAGCGAGCCGACGATACCGACTCCATGCCCACCGGCACCGGAGCGGAATTCGCGGACATCCCCGTGCCGCCCGAGCAGCGCGCGCCGGTGCGGTTCACGTTCTTCTGGACCAAGGCGGGAAACTGGGAAGGACGAGACTTCGAGGTCCGTATCGAGCCCGCGGGTAGGATCGCCTCGGCCGGACCGCCGCGATCCGTGGCCTGCAAGCCCTGAGGAGCATGACAATGGATCACTACACCTACTTGATCGTCGGCGGCGGGATGACCGCCGCGGCCGCCGTCAAGGGCATCCGTCAGGCCGATCCGAAGGGGACGATCGGGCTGATCGGCGCCGAGACGCATCCCCCCTACAAGCGCCCGCCCCTGTCCAAGGGGCTCTGGAAGGGGAAACCCCTCGAGAGCATCTGGCTCCAGGCCGAGCGGCAAGGAGTCGTCCTTCACCTGGGGCGGACCGTCCAGACCCTCGACCCGCCGCGCAAGCAGGTCACCGACGACCAGGGGACCGTTTACAGCTACGACAAGCTGCTCATGTCCACCGGTGGGAAGCCTCGCCGCCTTCCTTTCGGCGGCGATGAGATCATCTACTTCCGCACTCTGGACGATTACCAGCAGTTGCGGGCGCTGACGGAGCGAGGGCAACGGTTCGCGGTCATCGGCGGCGGGTTCATCGGCTCGGAGATCGCCGCCGCGCTGGCCATGAACGGCAAGGAAGTCGTCATGGCCTTCCCCGACGCGGGCATCGGCAGCCGCATGTTTCCGCCCGACCTGGTCGCGTTCCTCAACGACTACTACCGCCAGAAGGGGGTCGAGATCCGTGCGGGCGAGGAGGTCGTCGGCCTGGAGATGCGCAACGGGCGGGCCGTCCTGACGCTCCGCGGGGCCGACTCGTCCGCCGAGCACCGGCTCGAGGCCGACGGCGCGGTGGCGGGGATCGGGATCGAGCCGAACGTCGACCTGGCCCGGGCGGCCGGGCTGAAGGTGGAGAACGGGATTATCGTCGATGCTTCGCTACGCACCAGCGCCCCCGACATCTTCGCGGCGGGGGATGTGGCCTCGTTCGCCAATCCCGCTCTGGGCATGAGGCTCCGGGTCGAGCACGAGGACAACGCCAACACCATGGGCCGGATGGCGGGCCAGGCCATGGCCGGGCAGGCCGTCTCGTACGAGCACCTCCCCTTCTTCTACTCGGACCTGTTCGAGCTGGGATACGAGGCGGTCGGCCAGGTCGATTCTCGGCTGGAGACGGTGGCCGACTGGAAGGAGCCGAACCGCGAGGGCGTCGTTTACTACGTGCGAGATGGCCGGGTGCGGGGGGTGCTGCTGTGGAACGTCTGGGAGCAGGTCGACGCGGCCCGGCGGTTGATCGCCGAGCCCGGTCCGTTCCGGCCGGAGGACCTCAAGGGGCGGCTGCCGGCCTGAGATCCGGTCGCATGCAGGCCACGAGTCCCGCCGGCAGCACTCTGGCGTATTCACTCGTGCCGGTGCCCCTCTTCCGGCTCGACCTGGCAGTCTGGGTCCTCCGCCGGCGTGCGGAGAACCTCATCGACCGCTGGGATGGGCGAAGCTACCGCCGCGTCCTGGCGCTGGAGGGCGGCGCCGTCGATGTGGCGGTGACCCAGATCGGACCCCCGGAAGCGCCTCGGCTCCGGGTCGTGGTGGCGGGCGAGCGGATCGGGGCCGATACTCGACCCGCCGTGACAGCCGCCCTGGAGCGGTTGCTCGGGCTTCGCATCGACCTCACCGAGTTCGAGCGGTTTGCCGCCCCCGATATTCACCTCGGGCCGCTGGCGCGGCGGTTCCGCGGGATGAAGCCGCCGCGGTTTCCCACGCTGTTCGAGTGCCTGGTCAACGCCATCGTTTGCCAGCAGGTCACGCTGACCCTGGGCATTCGCCTGCTCGGCCGGCTGGCGGAGTTGTATGGGCTCGAGGCGAAAGGCGGAGCGGATCAGGCCCGCGCCTTCCCCCGGCCCGAGGATCTGGCAGGGCGGACGCCGGAGGAATTGCGCCTCCAGGGCATCAGCCGCCAGAAGGCCCGCGCCCTGATCGATCTGGCCTCCGCAGTCGCCGAAGGGCGACTGGATCTGGAGAGACTCGCCGCCGAGCCCGATGATTTCGTCGTGGACCGCCTCTGCCGCTTGCGTGGCGTGGGGCGATGGACAGCGGAGTACGTCCTGCTCCGCGGCCTGGGACGGCTACATATCTTCCCTGGCGACGACGTGGGCGCCCAGAATAACCTGAAGCGATGGCTTGAGACTCAGGCCCCTCTCGATTATGAAGGCGTCGATCGGGCTCTTGCACCATGGCGACCTTACGCCGGACTGATTTACTTCCACCTGCTACTCGATCGACTCGCCGCGACGGGCGCAATCACCGTGGGGGATCGAGCCGGTGCCTGACGGGATCATCGGCCGAATCTGAGGAGGATCGAGGATTCCATGGCAACGAACCACCCGGAGCGGAGCGGGCCCGTGAGGAGTCTTCGCCGGGTGTCGCGTTGCGACTGCCTTCCATCGCTTCGAGGCTGAGGGTTCTGCCCCTGACTGAAGGCATGGACCCGGCTGAGCTCGAGCGATTGGCAGAGCTTACGACGCTGGTACACTGGGAGGCCGGCGCGACCATCTATCGCGAGGGGGATCAGGATCCGCTGGTGTATGTCGTGGAGGAGGGGCACGTGGCATCGAGGTGACCGTGCCCGGCCGCGGTCCGGTGATCATCCTCACCGTGGGGCCGTGCGAGATCTTCGGGAGCCGAAACGGGGACGCAGCTAGGGGTGCCGAAACGGGGACGCAGCTAGTATCGCTGGCCGGGGGAAACTAGCTGCGTCCCCGTTTCGGCACCCCGCGCTGTTCGTGGCATTGTGGAACCGCATCCTGAACCTCCCCAGCTTGTCAATAGCGGACCTGTCCCGCTTTCTCCCGCTTTCCGCTTCCCAGCTTGTCAATAGCGGACCTGTCCCGCTTTCTGTCCTGTCCTCAGCTTGTCAATAGCGGACCTGTCCCGCTTTCTGTCCTGCATGACACCGATGTCTCGCGTTGCATCCAGTGATCCTCTCGGTCGACGCCCCGATTCGAGCCGACTCAAACTCTCTTGAGGAGTCCCCAGATGGCGGAGATTCGCTTGAAGCGGGCGTATGAAGAGCCCGCTTCCGATGATGGCCTGCGGATCCTGGTGGAACGGCTCTGGCCGCGCGGGCTGACGAGGGAGCGAGCCGGCGTGGACCACTGGGTCAAGGAAGTGGCCCCGAGCACGGAGCTGCGCCGCTGGTTCAACCACGATCCAGCCCGATGGGGGGAATTCCAGAAGCGCTATCGCGCTGAGCTCCGCCAGAACAAGGATGCGGTCGAGGAGCTCCGGCAGCGCTGCAGGGGCCAGACTGTCACCCTCGTCTACGCCGCGCGCGATGAGATGCACAACGCCGCGCTCGTGTTGAAGAACTATCTCGAGGAATCCGAACACTGACGGTCGGGCCGGCCGCCCCGCGAGCCGGGCTCCGATGCGATCCTTGCCCTCGGGCCTCATGCCGGCCGATTGGGCCTGGGTCCACCACGGCTCATGTCACCGACTCAATGGACCTGTCCGCGTTTCGTCTGCCTCGCGCCCCTCCC